>CADAGA010000021.1 GCA_902787275.1 Oscillospiraceae bacterium
GGCCTGTCCGTGGAGGAGGCCGCGAGAAAACTTCGTTACGAAGCCTTTGCGGAGATCCTGCGCGGCATGCAGCCGGATGCGTCGAAACGCTGCCTGTTTGGGTGCGCGAAACGTACTGTCTTTGCGCGATCGCGGACGCTCTGCGGGACGTGCATTTTCCGCCCGACATGGACTATGCCGGCCATGCGCGCCGGCGGCTGATGTTCGAGGAGCTGCTGACGCTGACGCTGGGCATGCGCCTGCTGCGCGGACGCAGCCGCACGCGCACGAGTTATGCGGTCCGGTCGGATGAAACGCCGTGTTTTTTTGAAAAACTGCCGTTCACGCTGACGAACGCGCAGCTTCGCGCGGTGCAGGCGATCACGGCGGACATGGCGCGTGACGTGCCGATGAACCGGCTGCTGCAGGGCGACGTCGGCTCCGGCAAAACGGTCGTCGCTGCCGCCGCGGTTTACAACGCCGTGCAAAACGGTATGCAGTGCGCGCTGATGGCGCCGACGGAGATCCTGTCCATGCAGCATTTTGAAACCATGACGCGGTTTTTTGAGCCGTTCGGACTGCGCGTCGCGCTGCTGACCGGCTCTACGCGCGCGGCACAAAAGAAAAAGATCTATGCCGCGCTGCAGGCGGGGGAGATCGACCTTCTGGTCGGTACGCACGCGCTGCTGACGCCGGACGTGACGTTCCGAAAGCTCGGACTCGTCATCACGGACGAGCAGCACCGCTTCGGTGTGGAACAGCGCGCGGCGCTGGGCGAAAAGGGCGAGAACCCGCACATGCTCGTCATGTCCGCGACGCCGATCCCGCGCACGCTGGCGCTGATGATCTACGGCGATCTGGACGTTTCCGTGCTGGACGAGCTGCCGCCGGGCAGAAAACCGGTCAAAACGTACGCCGTAACGAGCGAGAAGCGCGAACGCGCACTCGGATACGTGCGCGATCATCTGGATAAAGGACTGCAGGGATATATCGTCTGTCCGCTCGTTGAGGAGGGCGAAACGCCGATGGCGGCGGCGGAGGAATACGCTGCGGAGCTTCGCGCGGGCGTCTTCCGCAACTACAACGTGGGACTTCTGCACGGTCGGATGCGTCCGAAGGAGAAGGACGCCGTCATGCACGCCTTCGCGTCGGGCGAAGTGCAGCTGCTCGTGTCCACTACGGTGATCGAGGTCGGCGTGGACGTGCCGAACGCGGTCATTATGGTGATCGAGAACGCCGAGCGCTTCGGCCTGTCACAGCTGCATCAGCTGCGCGGCCGGATCGGACGCGGGCAGGAAACGTCGACGTGCATCCTGATCTCCGACGCACAGAACGACGAAGCGCTGCGCCGTCTGCGCATCCTGACGCAGACGAACGACGGGTTCCGGATCGCCGACGAGGATCTGCAGATGCGCGGACCGGGCGACTTTTTCGGCGCGCGGCAGCACGGTCTGCCGGAGCTGAAGATCGCCGATCTCGTATCCGAGACGCAGCTCGTGCATGAGGCGGGGGAATGTGCCGAAGAACTTTTGCGGCGCGATCCGGAGCTGCGCGAACCTGCGCACCGTCCGCTGCGTGACGCGGTGGAGGCGCTCTACAGCGGCGTCGGCAGCAGCGGCATGAACTGACGCTTGCTTTTTGCGGCTTTTTTTGGTATAATATTTCAGTTGATTTTCAGAAAAGGAGGTGCGGCGGATGATCCGTGCGATCACGTATTACGGCTTGCGCGTGCAGTGGCACGGCCGGCATCTGCTGCATCGCTGCTCGCGCATTCTGCGCGGTCCCGTTCTGTATCTGTTCTCGTGGCTTTACGTGCTGTTTGCCGCACTCGACTTCTTCTTCGCACGGTCGGCACGCGGCTTCCGCGGGGAATGGAAGTATCTGCGCGCGGAGATGCACAGCGTCTCCGACAATCTGCACGCGGCGTGGAAGAAAAGCACCGGCACGTGGTTTTCCGTGCTACTGCATTACGTCGCCAAGGCGTTCCGGCGGCACCGCAGGATGTTCAAGGCGGCTGCCAACACGATCCTGCCCTTGCTGATGGCGGTCGTGCTCGTGATGGAGATCCATCAGTGGCAAAGCTTCACGTATGCGCTGCGCGTGATCTACGACGGAGAAACGATCGGCTATATCGCCAACGAATCCGTTTACCTGCAGGCGCGCAACCGCGCGATCGAAAAGCTCTCCGTCGGGATGGACGACAACGAGCGCGCCGACGTTCTGAACGCGCCGAAGTTTGAGCTTTCGCTCATTCCCATCAACAAGATGGTCGACACGTCCATGCTCAGCGACAATCTCATCCGCGCCAGCGACGCCAACATCACGAACGCCTGCGGCGTGTTTATCGACGGAGAGTTCCTTTGCGCCGTCAAGAACGAGAACGACGCGCGCAGCGTGTTCAACGCGATCCTGGAGACACAGGACACCGAAACGGGCGCGACGGCAGGATTCCTCGAGTCCGTGGACTACGTGCAGGGACTGTATCCGGACAATGAAAACACGATGTGGGACGCCCAGAAGCTCGAAACGAAGCTTGCGGGCGACAAGCGCCCCGCACAGTACTATACGGCGCAGCCGGGCGACTCGTTTTCCAAGATCGCGTCGGACAACCATCTGACGATCAGCGAACTCAAGGCGCTCAATCCCGAACTCGGCGACACGATCCTGGTCGGCTCCACGCTGCTTGTGGCCAAGGCGTCGCGTTACGTCACGCCCAAGATCGTGCGTACCGAGGTGCGCACGGAGGAGATCGATTTCAAGACCGAAACGTCCTACAACTCCAAGCTGTTCTCCGGCGACCGCCGCATCGTGCGCCAGGGACAGAAGGGCGTGGACAAGGTCACGATCCGCATCACGACCGTGAACGGCGTCGCGTACGACTGGGAGGAGATCGACCGCGTGACGGTGACGGCTCCGATCAACGAAAAGGTCGAGGTCGGGACGTCCAAGTCGGGCAGCGCCGGATACTACGGCGGAAGCTATTCCACGCGCGGCTTTATGTGGCCTGCGCCGACGGCTCGCATGATCAGCCAGTACTTCGGTCACAACGGCCACAGAGGTCTGGACATCACGACGGGCGGCGCCTACGGCCGGCCGATCGTGGCGGCGGCGTCCGGCGTGGTAGAGATCGCCGGCTCGACCGGTAACAGCTACGGTCAGCAGGTGCTGATCAATCACGGCAACGGCGTCAAGACGCGCTATGCGCACTGCGTGACCGGTTCCATCCGCGTACGCCCCGGTCAGCGCGTGACGGCCGGACAGCAGATCGCGTCGATCGGCTCGACGGGCAACTCCACCGGTCCGCACCTGCACTTCGAGGTGATCGTCAACGGCTCCGTGACGAACCCGCTCAATTACGTTTCCAGGTAAATGAAAGCAAAAAAGAACTGCCGCTTCGGATGAAACCGGGCGGCAGTTTTTTTCGATCGTTTTATTCGGCTGATGCTTTCGCCGCATCCTGCGGCAGAAGCGCGTTTTCCGGAGAAAGCACGCGGATCGCGTTCGGCACGACGGAGAAGTCGACCTCCGTCACGCCGCCGCAGAATTCGCCGTCCAGCGACCAGTCCTGCGGATGGTCGAACGTCATTTTGATGTTTTCGGCCTGCAGCAGCAGCAGAGAATCGCCGTCGTACTCCTTGCGGCGGATCTTCTGCAGCATCGAGAAGAGATCGGTCGGGCGTTTCACGCGGCGCACGAGCAGCAGCTCGAATTTGCCGTCGTGCAGATCGACCTTCTGCGGGTCAAGCTGGAACATGCCCGCGACGGACAGCGTGTTCGAGATCGCGCCGAAATAGAAATCGTCCTCGAGCGTCTTGCCGTCGTACTCAATGCGGACGCGGCGGGGCTTTACGTCCTTGAGCGTGGGGATCGCCTTGAGAAAATAGGCGTTGACCATATAGGCGTTGTATCCCAGAAGGTTCTTCATTTTTTGCGACGTTTCGTAGGAGATCGACGTGCCGGCGCCGAACGACGCGATGTAGGCGAAGTACCGGTCGTTGAACCGGCCCACGTCAAAGCGGTTGAACCGTCCGGTGTGCGTCAGTTGTACCAGGTTGCGCATCTCGGTGGGGATGCCCAGCGTCAGCGCGAGGTCGTTGGTCGATCCCATGGGGATAAAGACGATCGGCGTCTGCGTTCCGGCCGCGATCACGCCGTTGACGACTTCGTTGTACGTGCCGTCGCCGCCGCAGCAGAGGATGATGTCCGCGTCGGCGCATTTGTTCTTGACGATCTCGGTCGCGTGACCGATCCACGCAGTCTCATAGAACAGCAGATTCCACGGCAGCGCGGACAGCGCAGACAGGATCTCGCGCTTGGTGTGACGCGTGCTGTCCTTGCCGCAGATCGGGTTATAAATGACGACAACTTTTTTATTCATAGGCTCGTCCTCCGTTGCTTTTTCTTCAATCTCATTATAGAACAATTTGGCGAAAAATGTCAAGGGAACACAGACAAAACGTGCTCCTTTGCGTCAAAAATTTTTCTGTACAAACGCGAAAACGTATGGTACAATAGAAATGAATCAGGACGCTTGCCGTCCGAGAAAGAACGGAGGAAGAACAATGGAAATGAAATTCTACAAGTGTCCCGTATGCGGTCAGATGGTCGCCGTGGTCAAAAAGACGGGTGTGCCGATCATGTGCTGCGGCAAACCCATGCAGGAGATCGTGCCCGGAACGACGGACGCCGCGGTCGAAAAGCACGTGCCCGTGTATGAGGTGCGCGACGGCAAGGTGTTCGTGACGGTCGGCGCGGTCGAGCATCCGATGCTGCCGGAGCATTACATCGAGTGGATCGCGCTGCAGACCGCAGGCGGCAACCAGCGCAAGGCGCTCTCGCCCGGCATGGAGCCGAAAGCATGCTTCAGCATCTGCGACGGCGACACGGTCGAAGCGGTGCTGGCGTACTGCAATCTGCACAGTCTCTGGAAGGCATAAAGGTAAAAACGAAAAACGCAGTCGAAGACGATCTCTTCGGCTGCGTTGTTTTTTGTGCGTTTCAGTCCCAGCAGTAGCGGATGCGCTGACCGTCGACCTCCCATTCGGTCGGCGTCAGGTTTTCGTAAAGATCCAGCGGCTTCGTTTCGTGGTCCTTCTGGATCTCCCGATAGGCGTTTGCGACGTCGGCTTTCTGTTCGTCGTTCAGCACGCCGCAGGAGGTGAACAGCGCCGTATCGCTCTTTGCCAGAACGTCCAGCCACTGCCGGTTTTTCTCCCACGGGATGTTGTCGTCCAGAATGCCGACGCAGTCCGCGTCGACGATATAAAACGCGCCGTTCTGCGCCAGACGGAAGGCCAGCGTATTGACGCCCATCTCCCGCGTGCGCGCCCATTCCCGGCCGCTCGTGTCGTCGCCGGTGCGGTTGATATGGACAAGCCCCGCGCTCAGATGCGAAACGGTGTTGCAGCCCAGGATCAGCATGTCGCCGCACGCGTTCCTGATCAGCCGGTAAAAGTCCAGCGTGATCTCGGCGTTCGTCCTGGTCTCGTCCGCAAAATGCCAGTCCTCGTAATTGGTGATCGTATCGGTCAGATCCTTGCCGAAATGACCGAACAGGTCAAAGGTGGAGAAATCGTGCTTCAGAAGCTCGTAGCCCCACGAGCGGATCTTTTGGATCCAGTCCGTGAGGAGCGCCTGCACCTTCGGGTGCGTTGGGTCGAGATAGACGCGCTTGCCCCCGCGCAGGATGCGCATATCGCTCGTGACGGCTTCGGATGCGTTGTCGAGAAGCCGCGCCCAGATGCCCGGCCGGACGCCGAGAGACTTGATCTCATCGGCCAGCGCTTTCATATCGCCGAACTTTTCATTCGGCTCGTACGGCCCCAGGAATCCGTCGATCTCCCAGCCGTCGTCCACGACCATGAACGGCTTGTTGGCGATCCCTTCGGCGAGCGACGCCTGCAGCTTCGCGTCGCGTACGATCTGCGCGTAGCTGCTGTCGCCGTATGCGTAGTACCAGTCGTTTCCGCCGTAGATCTTCTGCCGCGGCAGGATCGGATCGTCGCACAGGGTCTTGCAGTATCGGCAAAGACTCTCAAACGGCGGCAGATCGTAATGCGCAAACACGAAGGTGCACAGCTTGACCGTTCTGCCCGCGAGCGTGACGCCGCCGCCTCCGTTGCGGCAGTCGATCTTTGCCGTGACGCCGGTTTCGTCGTAAAAGAAACAGACGAACGCGTTCGGCTGTGTTTTGACGCCGAAGCAGTACGTTTCTTTTTTGTCAGTTGCCGCGAAATACCACGGCAGGGGGCGCCGGTCGCCGGAGAGCTTCCGGAAACTCAGATCGCCGTAGCTGCGCTCCCACGCGTCGCCGAGAACGAAAAGCTCCTCCTCGGTTTTGAAGCGCCAGCGCAGCGTAACGAACCGCGGCTTGTCGGTTTCGGCGCAAAGGAAAACAGAAAGGGCGTCGTCCGCCCTTTCAAACGTGACCTGCGTATCCGACGTGACGCCGTCGCAGATAACGTCGTATTCAAATCTGTCGAGTTCAAAACGTTTCATATGATTTATTCTTTCCATGCAAAGTCTGTGGAAAACAGACGGGTGATCTCTTTCGTGCACGAGAGCATGCCGCCGGTGCAGTGCGCCTTGCGCACGCCGTCGTCGGTGTAGACGCGGCATTCGCCCTCCGCGAGCGCCGTGACGAGCGGCAGATGGCCGGCGAGGATCGCCAGCTCTCCCTCCGTGCCGCGCACGGAGAGCTGCTGCGACTGACCGTCGAACTGCACGCCGTCGGGCGTGATGATCTGCAAATGAAACTGACTCATAACGCCTCCGTTACGCCTGCGCCTTGGCGATCGCTTCCTCGATCGTGCCGACGAACAGGAACGCCGACTCGGGCAGCTCGTCGCACTTGCCTTCGATGATGTCTCTGAAACCGCGGATCGTCTCTTTCAGCGGGACGTACTTGCCTTCCATGCCGGTGAACTGCTCGGCGACCGTGAACGGCTGGGACAGGAAACGCTGCACCTTGCGCGCACGGGAGACGACGAGCTTGTCCTCGTCGCTGAGCTCCTCCACGCCCATGATGGCGATGATGTCCTGCAGCTCCTTGTAGCGCTGCAGAATGCGCTGCACCTCGCGCGCCACGTCGTAATGCTCCTGACCGACGAAATCGGGCGTCAGGATGCGGCTGGTGGATTCCAGCGGATCGACGGCGGGGTAGATGCCCTGCGTCGAGATGCTTCTCGAAAGCACCGTCGTCGCGTCCAGATGGGCGAACGTCGTTGCGGGCGCGGGGTCGGTCAGATCGTCCGCGGGGACGTAGACGGCCTGCACGGAGGTGATGGAACCCTTTTTCGTCGAAGTGATGCGTTCCTGCAGCGCGCCCATCTCCGTGGCCAGCGTCGGCTGGTAGCCCACGGCGGAGGGCATTCTGCCCAGCAGTGCGGACACCTCGCTGCCTGCCTGCGTGAAGCGGAAGATGTTGTCGATGAACAGCAGCACGTCCTGGTTCTCCACGTCGCGGAAGTATTCCGCCATCGTCAGACCCGAAAGAGCGACGCGCATTCTCGCTCCCGGCGGTTCATTCATCTGGCCGTAGACGAGCGCGGTCTTGCCCAGAACGCCGGATTCCATCATTTCGTTGTACAGGTCGTTGCCCTCGCGGGTACGCTCACCCACGCCGGAAAAGACGGAAATGCCGCCGTGCTGCTTGGCGATATTGTTGATCAGCTCCATGATGATGACCGTTTTGCCGACGCCTGCGCCGCCGAACAGACCGATCTTGCCGCCCTTGGCATAGGGGCAGATGAGGTCGATGACCTTGATGCCCGTTTCGAGGATCTCCGAAACGGACTCCTGCTCCTCGTAGGACGGCGCGGGACGGTGGATCTCCCAGCGCTCCTTCGTCTGGGGCGCGGGCATTTCGTCCACCGGTTCGCCCAGCACGTTGAAGATGCGGCCGAGTGTCTCGGGGCCGACGGGCACGGAAATGCTCTTTCCCGTGTCGACGGCGGGCATGCCGCGCACCAGACCGTCGGTGCTGCTCATGGCGATGCAGCGCACGACGTTGTCGCCGATGTGCTGCGTCGCTTCAACGGTGAGCTTTTTCTCGCCGTTCTGGATCTCCAGCGCGTTCAGCAGCTTCGGCAGATGGCCGTCCTCAAATTTTATGTCGATGACCGGACCGATGACCTTGATGATCCTGCCCGTGTTTGGATTGCTCATAGTTAGGTGCATCCTTTCTGTGTACTCAAGCGGTCCCTTCGGAACCGGCGACGATCTCCGTGATCTCCTGTGTGATCGCGCTCTGACGCGCGCGGTTGTACTGCAGCGACAGTGCATCGATCATATCCGAAGCGTTCTTCGTGGCGGAGTCCATGGCGGTGCGGCGGGCAGCCAGCTCGCTGGCGTAGCTCTCGCAGATCGCGCCGTATGCCATACCGGAGAGATACTCCGGGATGATCTGGTTGAACACGCCCGTCGCGGACGGTTCATAGAGAATAAACGTCTTTTTCTGTTCCTTGCTTTCGTCCACTGCCAGCGGCAGCAGCTTTTTCTGATCGGGCTGCTGCAGCAGCATCGACACGAAATCGGTATAGACCAGATACACGGCGTCGTATTCTTTTTTGCGGTAGCCGTCGGCGAGGAGCTTGCCGAGCTTGCTGCACTGCGGCAGACCGACCGCGCTGACGACGGAGAAGTCCTCGCTCACGACCTCGACGCCGATCTTGCGGTAATACTCCAGCGCCTTCTTGCCGATCGGCACGACGCAGTACGGTGTGTTTCCGGCGGTTTCCTGCACCATGCGGAACACGTTGCTGTTGTAGCCGCCTGCCAGACCGCGGTCGCCCGCGACGACGACGAAGCACGCTTTTTTCACATCGCGTGCGCGCACGAAAATGCTCGTGTCGTCGCCGTTGGCGCGTTCAAGCTCGGACAGCGTATCATACAGCGCGGTGAAGAACGCGCGGCTGTGCTCCATGCGCTCCTTGGCTTTCTTCAGCTTGGAGGAGGCGACCAGCTGCATGGCTTTGGTGATATGCATCGTGGATTCCACGCTGCGGATTCTGTTTTTGACGTCTCTTGCGGTCGCGCCGCCCATGGCACACGCCCCCTTCTGGATAGATTCGTCTTAATGGGTTACGCCGAGGAAGTCCGCAACGAATGCGGTCAGAACGGCGCTGAGCGACGCCTCGTCCTCTTTGGACAGTTCGCCCGTCGTTGCGATCCGTTCGAGCAGATCGGCGTGCTTCATGCGCAGATGCGCGTACAGTTCCTTTTCAAACGCGCGAACGCGCTCGACCGGAACGTCGTTGAGATAGCCGTTGATGACGGCATACAGGATCGCGACCTGCAGCTCGACGGCGACCGGGGCGCGCTTGTCCTGACCGAGCACCGCCACGATGCGGTCACCCAGCGCCAGACGCGCCTTGGTATCGGCGTCCAGATCGGAACCGAACTGGGCGAAGGACTGCAGCTCACGGTACTGCGAGTACAGCAGCTTGAGCGTGCCGGCGACCTTTTTCATCGCCTTGATCTGGGCGCTGCCGCCCACACGGCTGACGGAGATGCCGGGGTTGACCGCGGGCATGACACCGGAGTGGAACAGCTCGCTCTCCAGGAAGATCTGGCCGTCGGTGATGGAGATGACGTTGGTCGGTATGTAGGCGGACACGTCGCCGGCCTGCGTCTCGATGATCGGCAGCGCGGTGATGGAACCGCCGCCGAATTCAGGCGCGACGCGCGCCGCACGCTCCAGAAGACGGCTGTGCAGATAGAACACGTCGCCGGGATACGCTTCACGTCCCGGGGGACGGCGGATCAGCAGCGACAGCGCACGGTAAGCCACGGCGTGCTTGGACAGATCGTCGTACACGATCAGCACGTCCTTGCCCTGCGCCATGAAATACTCTGCGATCGCGCAGCCGGAGTAGGGCGCGATATACTGCAGCGGCGCCATTTCGGACGCCGTCGCGGAGACGATGACGGTATAGTCCATCGCGCCGCCTGCCTGCAGCGTCTGCGCGACCTCTGCCACGGTGGAATTCTTCTGACCGATCGCCACGTAGACGCAGATCACGTTCTGCCCCTTCTGGTTGAGGATGGTGTCCGTAGCGATGGTGGTCTTGCCGGTCTGACGGTCGCCGATGATCAGCTCGCGCTGACCGCGGCCGATGGGGATCATGCTGTCGATCGCCTTGATGCCGGTCTGCAGCGGCACGCTGACGCTCTTGCGCTTGATGATGCCGGGCGCCTCGGATTCGATGGGGCGCGTTTCGGTGCAGCCGGTCGGGCCTTTGCCGTCGATCGGCTCGCCCAGCGCGTTGACCACGCGGCCGATCATGCCCTCGCCGACCGGGACGCTGACGACCTTTCCGGTGCGCTTGACGACGTCGCCTTCCTTGATGTCGGAGTCGTCGGACAGCATGACGATGGACACG
This sequence comes from Oscillospiraceae bacterium, assembly GCA_902787275.1. Lineage (GTDB taxonomy): Bacteria > Bacillota > Clostridia > Oscillospirales > Acutalibacteraceae > UBA1425. The sequence goes on from CADAGA010000021.1 coordinate 10,362, forward strand.
ACGTCCTCCTCCAGGTTGAGCGCCATGCCGTACTCGCCGCCCGGGAAGGTGAGCAGCTCGTTGGCCATGCAGTTGTCCAGACCGTATGCCTTGGCGATGCCGTCGCCGACCAGCACGACGGTGCCGGTTTCGGATTGTTCGATTTTGGCTTCGTAATTGCGGATCTGCGACTTGATGATGCCGCTGATCTCTTCGGGGCGAAGCGCCATTTGAATCGCCTCTTTCTTATAAAACGGTTTCTAATAAGTTTTCCCGGATGGATTCGATCTGCCGCAGAACGGTGCCGTCCATCGACGCGCCTTCCGTTTCCACGCGCAGACCGCCCATGACGGACGGGTCGACCTTTGCGGTCATGCGCACATTGCGCTGCAGTTTCTGCGAAAGCTTTGTGCCGAGCGCGTCCTTCTGTTCGCGCGTCAGCGGCACGGCGGAGACGACAGTCACGTTTTCGATGTTGTTCGCCTCGTCGTAGCGGCGGCAGAATTCCGAAAGGCAGTCCGGCAGAAAGCCGAAATGCCCGCGTTCACACAGAAGCTGCAGAAAGTGCAGCACCGTGTCCGGCACGCGGCCGCGGAACGCCTCGTCCAGCAGACGCACGCGCTCGTCGACCGGAACGTCGGGACAGCGGATGAGCCGCAGATATTCGGGGTTCTCCCGCATCAGCGTCTGCAGGGCGTGCACGTCGGCGAGCATCTCGTCGGCGACGCCGTCCTCCACGGCGATCGCCCAAAGCGCGCCGCCGTATTCTCGTTGTACTTCGCTGCGCATGTCAGGCCTCCGTTACGCGTCGAGATCGTCGATGAATCCGTCGATCAGCGCGCGGTGGTCGTCGGCGTTCAATTCGCGCCCGATGACCTTGCCCGCGATGGAGACGGACAGATCGGAGATCTCGTTTTTGATCTCGTTGACTGCCTTTTTGCGCTCCTGCGCGATGTCTGCCTCTGCTTTTCTGAGCATGGCGTTTGCTTTCTCGGAGGCTTCCGTCAGCATCAGCTCGCTGCTCTGCTCCGCCTTTTTCGCGGCGGATTCCAGGATCGCATCGGCTTCTGACTCAGCGTTTCCGAGCTTTTCTTCGTAAAGTTGTTTGTCCTTGTCAGCCGCTTCCTGCGTTTCTCTTGCGTCCGCGTAGATCTTGTCCACTTCCGCCTTGCGCGCGTCAAGGATGCGCTGCACGGGCTTGAAGAGGAACTTCTTGATCAGCAGGAACAGGATCAGCAGGTTGATGATGGTGATGATGATGTGCGGGATATTGACCGAGATCAGCTCGAGATTCCCCATTTAAGCGGCCTCCTTTCGTACAGCATTCATGGTCCGTTCGCAAGATCAGCCGATCAGCTTGTTGATGAACATGTTCGGCGTGACGAACAGAAGCAGCAGCGCGACGATGAAGCCGTAAATACCGGTCGTCTCCGCGACGGCGCAGCCGAGCAGCATCGTGGACGTGACGGAGCCCTTGCACTCGGGCTGTCTGCCGATGGCCTCGCACGCCTTGCCGACGGCGTAACCTTCACCGATACCGGGGCCGACGCCCGCGATCATCGCGGTGCCCGCGCCGATGGCGGAAGCTGCCAGAATGATTGCTTTTTCCAATGCCAGTTCCATAATTAGACCTCCTGCTTTTTATGCTTGTTTTGTTTGTTCAGTTTACGCTGTCTGCGCGCGTCGGCGGCGGCTTCGCCGTCCTCGGCTGCGGAAGCAATATACATCATCGTCAGCATGGCAAAGATGAACGCCTGCAGCAAGCTGCCGAAAATGTCGAAGTAGAGGGAGAACACGACCGGGATACCGATCTGGAAGAAGGGGAACTGCGCCAGCACGCCGGGCAGCCAGCGGAACACGGCGGTCGAGACCGTCGCGAGCGCGGCGTACACGAGCGTCATGATGACCGAACCCGAGCAGATGTTGCCGAAGTGACGGAACATCATGGAGACGGGCGTTGCCAGCTCGCTGATGATGTTGAAGGGCGTCAGAACGAAGATCGGCTGCGTGAATCCCTTGAGGTAGCCGCCCAGACCGCCCTTGAGCTTGTAGAACGTGATCATCACGAACACGACGACAGCCCATCCGGCGATGGTGTTCAGGTCGGACGTCGGGGAGAACAGCCCGAAAATGCTCAGAAGGCTCGACAGCGCCGACAGCGCCATCAGCGCGGCGATGAACGGTGCGAAGCCGGCAAACTGTTCGCCCATGTTGCCCTTGACGAAGTTCGTCGCTTTTTCCACGATGAATTCGGCAATGATCTGCCGGCGGCTTTCGGGACGCACCTTCATGTTGTGCGTGAGCACTTTGCAGAGAATAAAGACCGCGAGGATCACGATCCAGGAATTGACCTGCGACTCGGTGATGACGAGCTGCTGGCCGAAGATGCGGATCGGCGTCTCGAAGAGGATCTTCGCGCCGGTAATGCTCAGATTTTCGATCGCGTTCACGGTTCTTTCTCACCTCCGTTGTCCGCGTTTTGCGGGATATCCGCTTCCTGTTTTTTCAGAACGATGGAGCGGACCAGGATCGTTATGCGCGGGAACAGCGCGGACGCGAGGACCGCCAGCCAGTGAAAATAGGGCAGATACACGCCCACGCCCAGCACGACCACCAGCGCGAACATGCGCACCGTGTAGGAGAGCTGGATCTTTTTCTTGGCCATATCCGGTTCCTTGCCGACGGCGGACTGCACGGTCAGCGCCATCAGGAAGAAGTTCAGCACGCTCGCAAGACCGCCCAGCAGCGCGCCGGTCACGACGGTGTAGTCGAACTTTCGGGCGAGCGCAAAAATACCGCACATCACGCCGCACAGGATCAGCGTCCCGAGCAGCAGGATGCCGGTTTCTTTTCTAACGGTCTTGTCCGGTTTCATGCGCGTCGTCCTCCTTTTTTTCGGCTCTGCGGCGAGCGGTGCGGATAAAGGACGCAAAGCTGCATGCGCCGCTGACGATCCCGACGAGCAGACATACCACGATCACCCAGTCGCCGATACCCCATTTCTTTTGCAGCCAAAGGCCGAAAAAGATACACAGGATAGGCGGAAAAGCGATCGAGAACCCCAGCTGCGTCAAGCTGCTCAGGTAGCGCAGGACGTCCGTTTTTTTCATGCAAAACACCTGATCCGAACCGAATCACTCATAGATAAATATTATATAGATTGTTTCTGCAAAAGTCAAGAAAAACAAATAGCGCGTTTTTGCGTCAGGACAGCCCGGCCCACGCGCGGAAATCCGTCCGGCAGCGCAGCATCGGCAGAAGGCGCGCGAGCGTCAGCCGGTGGCGCATATAGCCGTGGTACTGAAGGCCTGCGAGTCCCAGCTCGGGCGAAACGGCGATCTCGTCGAGCGTCGTTGCCGCGCCGGCGCGCAGAAGCAGCGATTCGAGCGCCTGCGGATCGGGCATTTCCTCACGCACGGCGGTGCAGATCGCGTCCCAGTTTTCCCGCAGCACGTTGGGCGACGGTCGGCGTGTTGAGCCGCCGCACGTCCTGCTCGAACGCGCTGCCGTACACTTCGTAAACCTTTTTCCAGTCCGTTTCGTCCGTGCCGAACCTTGCGGGGTCGGCATTTTCGATGACGTCGTAGTACATGCGCGTGATCATCAGCGACGCGACGCCGACTTTTTTGCCGTGGAAGTCGGACAGCAGTCCCTGTTCCAGCTTTTTGCACTCCCAGAAGTGCGAGACGACGTGCTCCGCACCGGACGCCGCACGCGACGAGGCGCACAGCTTCATGGCGATGCCGGTCATCACGAGCGCTTCCAGGATCGCGCCGGCGGTCTGCGCGTCGTTTTCGGTCACACGGTCGGTCATCGCGACCACGCGCCGCACCGCTTCCCGCGTCAGATCCGCGATCTGCGGACAGAAGTATTCGCCGATCGTCAGGTTCGCGATGCGCCAGTCGGCCATGGCGACGTATTTGGCGATCATGTCGCCGTAACCCGCGCTTTTGAGCTCGGCGGGCGCGGCGGCAAGAATATCCGTATCCGCCAGTATCACGCGCGGCTGGCGGGCGGGGAGAGAGACTTTGAAATTGTTGTCGGTGATGGGCGCGGTGTCGGAGGCGAAACCGTCCATCGACGGCGCGGTCGCAAAGATCGAGAACGGCTTGTCCGCCAGAAACGACGCGCGGCGGCAGATGTCGTTGAGAGAACCCGTTCCCACGCTCAGCACGCCGTCTGCGTCGCCGCACAGCGAGAGCACGCGGTCGACGTCCTTCTGATGCGCCGTGCGC
>CADAGA010000022.1:0-21396 GCA_902787275.1 Oscillospiraceae bacterium
ACAACTGCATTCATACATTTGCGGGTGTTCAGCTCCGCGCGGAATGTGCGCGGCAGATGAGCGAGCTTCGGAACAGATTTGGCGCGGACTATGAACAGCCGACAGCAGTTCCGATGCTGACCGACGCATACAATCTTCCGACGAAAAAGGTCGTTCACATCGTCGGACCGATCGTGCAAGGAAGACTCACGCCCGCGCTTGAAAACGACCTTGCCGACTGTTACCAAAACACGCTCGATCTTTGTGCGGAGAACGGACTTCGCTCGGTCGCGTTCTGTTGTATTTCGACGGGTGTATTCCACTTCCCGAATAAAAGAGCGGCGGAAATCGCGGTCGAAACGGTCGAAAAATGGTTATCGGAACACGGCGGCAAGATCGACCGCGTGATCTTCAACGTGTTCAAGGACGAGGACAAAGCGTATTATGAGGAACTTTTACACTGAGCAAGACGGCTATCTTGCAACCATACAAAAAGCGCTGATCGCGGTCCGCGGATTTGACCTTCAACTGTCGCATGGCGTCGGAACGCGCGGGGAACAGATAGACCGGCTGAAACGCGAAATTGAAACCGCAGACGCGATCCTTGTGGGCGCCGGCGCGGGACTTTCCGCTTCGGCGGGGCTGACCTACAGCGGCGAGCGATTTGAGCGGTATTTCTTCGATTTTGCGAAAAAGTATAACATCAAAGACATTTACTCCGGCGGTTTCTATCCGTTTCCCGATGAGGAAACGTTGTGGGCGTGGTGGGCAAGGCACATCTATTACAACCGCTATATCGACGCGCCGAAACCGGTCTATCCCAGGCTTCTGAAGCTGCTCGACGGCAAGGACTATTTCGTTATCACGACCAACGTCGACCATCAGTTCCAGCGCGCCGGATTCGATAAAAAGCGCCTGTTCTACACGCAGGGCGATTACGGACTCTTTCAGATCGCCGGCGGCTCTGTCCCCGAAACCTACGACAACGAGGAATGGACGATGAAGGCGATGGAAGCGCAGGGATTCGTCAAGGACGAAAACGGCATTTTCACCGTGCCGGACAGCAAGGCGATCAAAATGTGTATTCCGACCGAGCTGATCCCGAAGTCCCCCGACGGAAGAGACGTTACGATGAATCTCCGTTCGGACGATACCTTCGTCGAGGATGCGGGCTGGCACAAAGCAGCGAGCGCGTATTCAGATTTTATCCGCCGTCACGAAAATCTGCATGTTCTGTATCTCGAACTCGGCGTTGGAGCGAATACCCCGATGATCGTCAAATACCCGTTCTGGCATATGACGGACGCAAACGAAAAAGCCGTTTACGCTTGTCTGAACTGCGGAGAAGCGTACTGTCCGATGCAGATCGAGAAGAAAGCAATTTGTATCAACGGGGATATCGGTGAGATAATCGAATTGCTCAGCAAATAAACAAATACCGGTTTCAAAAGAATAGTTTACGCTTGCAGCAAATGAAAAGCGCTGCGAAGCATATGAGTTGGAACAACGGGCACTTCGAATAACGGACGATGAGGTTGCTTTTGCCAAGTGACGCCATATAGTAAAGCCCCACTGGTGTACTTTTTGGTGTTCTTAGTTCGGTTTTGTACCTTTTAGTGGTTCTTAGACATGAAAAAAAGCGCTTTTGTCTACGAGACAAAAGCGCTTTTTTCAACGATGTGTTCCGCTCCCGCGGAACGTGACGTCTGCTTCGCAAGGCGCAAACATCACTTTACAAATGAATTGGATTTGTGTAAATCGGCAAAACCGAAACGACACGGCAGCGGCCGTGTCGTTTTTTGTGTCGTTCTGCGGCGATCCTGCCCCCTGCGGGATCACCTGCCTTTTTTATCCTTTATGAGCGGTTTGATGATTTTATTGATCTCGGCGGTCGTGCTGGTTCCGAATTCCTTGACCAAAGCATTGTTCAGGCCCTGCTTCGTCTTGTATTTCTCTATGTACCGTGCGACAAGCGCCGTGTCCTCCCCGATCTCCCTGCCCGCGGATTCAAACAGTTCGTTTACCTTCTCTTCTATGGATTCCTGCTCCTCCGTATCAGCGGCATCATCAGCCGTGTCGCCTACCGGTTCGCTTATTTCTTCGGCCTTGTTCATGCTTCCTTGATCGTGCTGCACTTGACGATATCCACGTTCTTGGATTTCCAGTATTTCACAACGACGTCAAAGCCCGTGTCGTTGCTGATCACCGCATAGGATCTCTCGCTGTTGTTTCCGATCAGATCGCCCAGGATCGTCACGAGCAGAAAATCGGCTGCGTTCGGTGTTTTCGTCGTGACCTTCTGATAGATCTTTTCGCACTCGACCTTTTCGATGGAGCGGTGCGTGTCAATGGTGATTTTCAAAGTGTCGTTATAAAACAGATAGAGCGTATCCTGTTTGCGCAAAGCGGTAATGCCCTGCAATCCGTTTGCGTGCACGTTTTCAAAGTCAACAAGAAGTACCATTTTTACCCTCCGAATCACGATTTGCACCGCCGGGTCGGAATCCGTTCGGTACGTTCAGTATAGCATACCGTTATACACCTGTCAATCGCAGCGGAGAACAATGCAAAGAAGCGGTCAGACGTCCGCAAAAAGGCGTGCGAACGGTCTCTGCGGCATTGCATTGTCCCGCGTTTTATGCTATCATAGCATTGAATCCTTCCGGAAAAGCGGTGATCGGGCATGGACGTTTTTTATACGAGCGACCGAAACGAGTGGCGGCAGTATCTGGCGGCGCATTTTGAAACGGCTTCGGAGATCTGGTTCGTGTTCCCCACAAAGGACTCCGGCGAGCCGGCACTGTGCTACAACGACGCCGTCGAGGAGGCGCTCTGCTTCGGCTGGATCGACGGCAGAGCCGGCACGCTGGACGACACGCACCACATCCGCCGGTTCACGCCGCGGCGCAAGGGCAGCGCCTATTCGCAGCCGAATATCGAGCGGCTGATCCTGCTGGACAGGCAGGGGCTTCTCCATCCGAAGGTCAGGGAATCGGTCGAAGAGATCCTGCGCACGCCGTTCGTCTTTCCCGAGGACATCCTCGACGCGATCCGGCAGGACGAGACCGCGTGGGAGCATTATCAATCGTTCGCGGAGCCGTACAAGCGCATCCGCATCGCCTACATCGACGCGGCGCGCAAGCGTCCGGAGGAGTTTCAGAAGCGGCTGGACAATTTCATCCGGAAGACGCATGAAAACAAGCGCATCGTCGGCTACGGCGGCGTCGAAAAGTATTACAGGTAACGAAAGGAGCGGCGGCCATGAACAACCGGAAAAGACGGGATAAAGGACTCGCGTACATCACGGACGCCTCGGTTCTGGCAGAACAGTTCAAATCCCGCGTTTTGCAAAAAAGCTACAACCGCATGCTGCCGTTCAACGTGCCGAAGGCGTACCTTCTGCTGCGGCTGATGGGCGTAACATTCGGTAAAGAAACGTTCATCGATACGCCGTTCCGCTGCGACTACGGCAAGCACATCACGGTCGGCGAGCACTTCTACGCGAATTCCGGCTGCACCATGATCGACGTGACGGACATCACGATCGGCGACAACGTGATGCTGGGCACGCATGTGCAGATCATCACGGCGGGACACCCCGTCCACCCCGACGTGCGGAACGCTGCTTATGAATACGGCGTGCCGGTCACGATCGGCGACAACGTATGGATCGGCGCGGGTGCGATCGTTCTGCCCGGCGTCACGATCGGCTCAAACGCCGTCATCGGCGCGGGCGCAGTCGTCACAAAGGACGTGCCGGAAGGCGTGATCGCCGCCGGAAATCCCTGCAAAGTCATCCGTGCGATCACGGACGAGGACAAACCGTTCCTCTTTAAAGATCGACGGTTCGACGCCGAGGCGTGGGAGCGGATCGAGGCGATCCTCGCAAAGAACGGCAAAACGGAAAAGGAGCAAAAGCATGGACTTTAAAGCACGCGCGCGGGAGCTGGTGTCCCGCATGACGCTCGAGGAAAAATGCAGTCAGATGCAGTACCGCTCCCCTGCCATCGAGCGGCTGGGGATCCCGGCGTACACCTGGTGGAACGAGGCGCTGCACGGCGTCGCGCGCGCAGGCTGCGCGACCGTGTTCCCGCAGGCGATCGGCATGGCGGCGAGCTTCGACGACGCGCTGCTGCGGCAGGTCGCCGAGGCGATCGCCGACGAAGCGCGCGCCAAATACAACGAATACAAAACGTTCGGCGACACGGACTGGTATCAGGGGCTGACCTACTGGTCGCCGAACATCAACATTTTCCGCGACCCGCGCTGGGGGCGCGGACAGGAGACGTACGGCGAGGACCCGACGCTGACCGGCCGCATGGGCGCGGCGTTCGTCAAGGGTCTGCAGGGCGACACACGTCCGACAAGGATCTGTACGAAACGTATCTCGAAGCATTCCGCTACTGCATCGCCAACGCGCATCCCGCGGCGGTGATGGGCGCGTACAACCGCTTCCGTGGCGACGCCTGCTGCGCGAGCCGGACGCTGCTGGAGGACATCCTGCGCGGTGAATTCGGCTTCGACGGCTACGTCGTGTCCGACTGCGGCGCGATCTGCGACATCCACGAGCACCACAAGATCACGAAAACGGCCGCCGAAAGCGCGGCGCTGGCGGTCAACTGCGGGTGCGATCTCAACTGCGGCAGCGCATACGAATGGCTGCACGAGGCTGCCCTGCAGGGGCTCGTTTCCGAGGAAACCGTTACAAAAAGCGTCGAGCGGCTGTTTGAAGCGCGTTTCAGGCTCGGCATGTTCGACGACGACTGCCCCTTCGACGCGATCGGCCCCGACGTCATCGAGTGCGAACAGCACACCGCGCTGAATCTGCGCATGGCCGAGGAAAGCCTGGTGCTTCTCAAAAACGACGGCATCCTGCCGCTGCGCGACGATATGCGGATCGCCGTGATCGGTCCCAACGCCGACAGCCGCGACGTGCTGCTGGCGAATTACAATGGCACGCCGTCCGTCTACTACACGCTGCTGCGCGGCATCCAGGAGGCCTGTAAAGGTGAAGTACTTTACGCGGAGGGCTGCGGGCTCGTCCGCACCGACGGTCAGTCGGAGAGCGCGCTGCTGCGCGAGGCCGTGGTGCGTGCAAAACGCGCCGACGTCGTCGTGATGGCGTGCGGCATCAGCGCCCGCATCGAGGGCGAGGAAGGCGACGCGTGCGAGTCGTTCGCCGGCGGAGACCGCGTCGATCTCGAGCTGCCGCGCGTGCAGAAGGCGCTGTATGAGGCCGTGCTCGAAACGGGCACACCGATCGTGTTCGTCAACGTCAGCGGCAGCTGCATTTCGCTCGTCCGCCAGCAGGAGACCGCGAACGCGATCGTGCAGTGCTTCTACCCCGGCGCGATGGGCGGCAAGGCGCTCGCGAACGTCCTGTTCGGCAAGACCGCGCCGAGCGGCCGTCTGCCCGTGACGTTCTACCGCAGCGTCGACGATCTGCCGCCGTTCGAGGACTACTCGATGGAGGGCCGCACCTACAAATTCTTCAAGGGCGAGCCGCTGTACCCGTTCGGCTTCGGGCTGACCTACGGCGACGTGACCGAAACGTGGGAGGGCGAGGACGTCGCTGTGGTGACAAATCACGGCACGATGCCCGTGCGGTACGCCGTGCTGCGATTTGAAACCGTCCCGTACAAGAACCTGCGCGATTTCCGCAAGGTGCTGCTGCAGCCGGGCGAGACCGTCCGCGTGCAGTTCTGAACCGGCATAGAGAACCGCCGCACATCGGAGCGTCTGATGTGCGGCGGTGTTTTTTTGTGTTCAATTATAGACCTTGTGGTGCCAGACGAACGAATCCTCGCTCAGCACGTCGAACCGGTAGCCCGCGTCGCGGTACGCTTCGATGACGCCGGGCAGCGCTTCGACGGTCGTCGTTTTGGCGGCGGCGTCGTGCATCAGAAGGATGATCTGGTTCTTTTTGCCGATCGCCGCCGTGGAGTTGCGCACGATCTTTTCCGCGCTCACCAGAACCGCGGACGCGTCGCCGGAATCGACGTTCCAGTCGAAATAGACGTAGCCGCGCTTGGGCACCTCCTTCGTCAGCGTCGACATGATGCCTTTTTTGTACCGGCGGCTGATCGTGTTGCTCGACCCGCCCGGGAACCGCACGAGCGTCGAGCGCATCCCCGTCGCGTCGCAGACCAGGTCGGAGATCCTGTCGAGATCCTTGAAGTACGCCTCCTCGGAGCGGTAAATCGAATAGCTGTGCGAATACGTGTGCAGCGCGACGCAGTGCCCGCGTTCATAGATGCTGCGGATCTGCTTTTCGCACCCGTTGTACGAGTGGATGACGAAAAACGTGCCGCGCACGTCGTTCTCCTCCAGCACATCCAGGATCCGGTCCGTATTTTCCGTCGGGCCGTCGTCAAACGTCAGATAGACGACCTTGTCCCCCGCGCTCCACGTGGTCGGAACGGCCGTCGTCGCGGGCGCGGTCGTGGTGGTCGTCGTAGTAGTCGTAGTCGTTGTTGTCGTTGTCGTGGTGGTCGTGGTGGTCGTCGTCGTTGTCGTTGTCGTCGTGGTGGTCGCGGGCGCGGTGGTCGCTGCGCTCGCGCTCGTTTTGTCCGGCGCCTGCGTCGGCGACGGGCGCTCGTCCGCAGTCTGCACCCACTTCATGGCCAGCGCGAATGCAGCCAGCGCGGCAAGCACGACGAAAAAGAGCTTCACGTATTTTCCGGCGGACCCGGACTTCTTTCGGCTCATGCGCTTTTCCTTATCTCACTTTCACTCGTTGGTTTCAAAGATTCCGCTCGCTCCACGTATACTCCCGCAGCGCGCCGGAGCAGGACAGAGCGGGAAATCCCCACTGCCGCAGCGTCTCGAACACGCCGATCGCAACGCTGTTCGACAGATTCAGACTGCGCGCCTCGTCGATCATCGGGATGCGCACCGTCGTTTCGGGGTTGCGCACGAGCAGCGACTCGGGCAGACCCTTCGTCTCCTTGCCGAACACGAGATACGCGCCGTCGGGATACTGCACGTCGGTATACGCGTGCTTCGCCTTGGTCGAAAAGTAGTAGAACGCGCCGTCGTTGCGCGCGAAGAAATCATCCAGATCCCTGTAGATCGTGACGTCCAGCAGATGCCAGTAATCCAGTCCGGCGCGCTTGAGCTTGGCGTCGTCGATGCGAAAACCCATCGGCTCTACCAGATGCAGGTGCGCGCCCGTCACGGCGCAGGTGCGCGCGACGTTGCCGGTGTTCTGCGGGATCTCCGGCTCTACCAAAACGATGTTCAACGTTGCCATGAACGAACTCCTTCAAAGGAAAAGATTGGGCTGCACGTCCGTGCGGGAAACGGGAATACTATTCCCGAACGATCTCGAAAGGAGGATGACCCATGTCAAAGAAAGCGGGAAAGATCGCTGCCGGTCTCGGACTCGGCATGGCGATCGGCGGCATGACCGGCGCCATCGGCGGTGCGATGATGCACACGGGCGGCGCCATGAAGCCGATGAAAAAGAAAGCGGGCAAAGCGCTGCAGTCCGTGGAGGACGTGCTCGACAGCCTGCAGACGATGCTCAAATAGCGTTACCCGTTGTACAGCGCCATAGCCTGCTCGATGTCGCCGCAGACGATCTTCTGCGCGGCGTCGCAGGCTTTTTCCGACGCCTCCCGCAGCGCGGTCAGCTCCTGCTTGCGAAACGGCGAGAGCACCCAGTCCGCGAGATCCCATTCGGGGTCCGGCTTCTCGCCCACGCCGAGCTTGATGCGCGGGAACGCGTCGCTGCCCAGATGGTAGATGATGCTCTTGATGCCGTTGTGGCCGCCGTCGCTGCCCTTGCGGCGGATACGCAGCTTCCCGCACGGCAGGGACACGTCGTCGAAAATGACGAGGACGCGCTCGGGCGGGATCTTGTAAAAGGCGGCCGCTTCGCGCACGGACTCGCCGCTGTTGTTCATAAACGTCTGGGGCTTGAGAAACAGGCAGCGATGCCCGCCGAGCTGCGCGTCGCCCACCACGCCCTTGAATTTGATGCGCCGCAGCTGCACGTTCTCCCGCTCGGCCAGCAGCTCCAGACACAAAAAGCCCGCGTTGTGGCGCGTGTAGGCATACTTCGTGCCGGGATTCCCCAGCCCGACGATCAGAAATTCGGGCGTTCCCGTGCCGCCGATCTCTTTTTTACGAAATAACATATGGACACTCTGCCTTTATTGGACTTTGGAATAGACGAAATTCGGCGTCGCCTCGTCGTCCTCGGGCGTGGCGGCATACTGCAGACGCATGGACAGCTTGCCGAGCTTCGTCAGCACGGTGGTGTCCGCGTCGCTCGCTTTCGCCAGCACGTAGAACAGCTCGTTCTCCGTATTGCCGGGTCCGAGACCGATCTCGGCGGAGAGATCGCCGCAGACGTACACGTCGCCCGCGCCGTTGTTCGTCACGTCGAGATAGTACAGCGTGACCGGCACCGCTTCGTCGTTGCGGAAATCCACGCGGATCGTGTACAGCACCCAGTCGTCCGGCTTCTGCAGGAACTCGGACTGCTTGCCGCCGCCAATCCCGAAGCGCGTCAGATCCTTCGCCTTGAGCGACGACGCCTCTTTGCCCGCCTTGTTGAGATAGCTCATTTTCGCCCAAACGCCGTTTCCCTTGACCGGCTGCGATTCGCTCGCGTCGGCCTTGGTCATCTTTTCCGGCTTGGCCGGATCGTCCGGCTTCGCGGTTCCGTTCGGCACGGTCGTCTGCGCGGACTTGGTCGTCTGCGCAGGCTTGGTCGTCTGCGCGGGCTTGGTCGTCTGCGTGGGCTTGGTCGTTTGCGCAGGCTTGGTGGTTTCACCGGCCTTGGTGGTCTCGCCGGCCTTGGTGGTCTCGCCGGCCTTGGTCGTTTCGCCGGCTTTGGTCGTCTCGCCGGCCTTGGTGGTCTCGCCGGCCTTGGTGGTCTCGCCGGCCTTGGTGGTCTCACCGGCCTTGGTCGTCTCGCCTGTCTTGGTCGTTTCGCCTGCCTTGGTCGTTTCACCGGCCTTGGTGGTCTCGCCGGACACATCCGTTTCAGCCGCGTCCGCGGTCAGATCGGCGGACGGCGCGACGGTTTCCGGATCGAAAACAGCCTGCTTGCCGCAGCCGGCGCACAAAATCGCCAGCGCCAGCAGCAGAGCACAGATCAAATGGATTCGTTTCATCGCTGCCTCCGATCATCCCGCATAGGACACTTTCGCCGTAAACACAAGCGCGGGGTCGATCTGCGCGTCCTCGTCCGGCGCCTCGCTCCCCTTCATATACACGCACGAAATGCCCATCTCGCCGAGCCGCTGCAGCACGTCCTCCTTCGAGAGCGACGCGTCCGCGATCACGTGATAATAGAGCGCCTCGTCGCCGGCATAGTGCGCGGGGAAGCCCATCTGCACGTCGTTCAGCGTAGAAAACCAGACGCCGTCTTTGCCCTGTTTCCCCGTTTCGCACTGCAGATTCAGGATCTGCACGTCGAAATCGTTGTCGTTCTGCAGCTTGACCTCCGCGTTGTAGGTGCGGAAGGCGTCGGTTTTCTGGAACGCGGAAGCAAAATCGTCCACGCCGTACGAAGCGATCTCGCCCGCGTACTGCGCGGGATCGCGCACCATGTCCGAGAGCACGTCGCTCTCATACAGCGCCGTGAAGCGCAGCTTCAGAGAATCGTTTTCATTGTTCGTTTTACCGCCGCACGCGGCCGCCGTCAGCACGAGAAGAACTGCCAGCAGCAGCGCGGCGCATCGTTTGGTTTGTCGCATGGTTGGCTCCTTATTTTCTGTAGGGATTCTTGACCTTGACCCAGTCTTTTTTGATGACCTGGCGCGCTCTGCCCAGCGCGAGCGCGTCGTCCGGCACGTCCTCGGTGATCGTGGAACCGGCGCCCGTGTAGGCGCGGTCGCCGACGCGCACGGGCGCGACCAGACTCGTGTCGCAGCCGATGAACGCATGGTCGCCGATGGTGGTGCGGAACTTCTCCTTGCCGGTGAAGTTGACCGTCGCGCAGCCGGAGCCGACGTTGACGTTTCTGCCGACGTCGGTGTCGCCGATGTAGCTCAGGTGCGAGATCTTCGTGCCGTCGCCGACGGTGGAATTTTTGACCTCGACGAAGTTGCCCACGCGCACGTCCGCGCCGATCTGCGTCCCCGGACGCAGCCGCGCGAAGGGACCGACCTGCGTCTTTTCACCGACGCGCACGTCCGTGCCGTAGGTCTGCGTGACGGTCGCGCCCGCGCCGATCACGCAGTTCTCGAGCACCGAATTCGGTCCGACCACGGCATCCTCGCCGATCTCGGTTTTGCCCTTGAGGATCGTTCCCTGCAGGATCTCCGCGTCGCGGCCGATCCGCACGTCCGGCGCGATGATGACGCCCGTATCGAACGGGATCGACACGCCCGCAAGGCGGTGGCGGCGGATGACCTTCTGCCGCGCGATCTCGTTGAGATGCGCGAGCTGATCGCGGTCGTTCGCGCCCAGCACGACGTCCTCGCTGCGGGAGTTGAACGTCGTCACGCGCTGTCCCATCGAACGCAGGATCTCGATCGCGTCCGTCAAATAGTATTCCTTGGCAGCATTGAGACGATACTTCGCGTTCGTCTCCATTTTTTCAAGCGCCACGAGCAGCGCCTGAATGTTGAACCAATACGCGCCGGAGTTGACCTCGCGGATCGCCTTCTGCGCCTCGGTCGCGTCCTTTTCCTCCGTGATGCCGGAGAAGTCGCCGTTTCCGTCTCGCACGATGCGCCCGTAGCCCGTGGGGTCGGTCACGTCCGCCGAGATCACCGTCGCGGCGCTGTTGGCGCGCGTGTGGTACTGCAGCGCCATCGACACGGTCTCGCCGTCCATGAACGGCGCGTCGCCGCCGAGGATCAGCACGTTCGCGCTGCCGTGCGCACGCAGAAAATCGCGCGCCTGCATGACCGCGTGACCCGTTCCGAGCCGCTCGGTCTGCACGACCGTCTGCACGCCCTGCGGCAGAGCCGCCTCAAGCTGCTCTCTGCCGTGACCGGTCACGACGCAAATATTTTCCTCTTCCATCCCGCAGGCCTTCGCGCTGTCGATCACCCAGTCGATCATCGGCTTGAACAATACTTCCGCCAACACTTTCGGTTTTTTGGACTTCATCCTGGTACCCTCGCCGGCAGCAAGGATCACCGCACAATTACCCGTCATGTGTAAAACCTGCCTTTCCTGAAATTCAAGGCCGCCTTGCGTCCTCAACTGTTATTATGACAGAACGACGCGCAAAAAACAAGAGCAAAATACGCTCCGACAGACATTTCTTTTCGATTTAAAAGAAGGTTTTCAGAAATGTTTCAGTCCATACACGGATTCTTTACAAAATCGTCATAAATGCGGGGTATACTAAAGATGCTTCCGAGAGGAAGTACTTCATCATTTTTCTCCTCTTTTTTACACCCCAATGCATTTTGGCAGGACGCCCGTGGCCGCACTCCACGGGCGTCTTGCTGTTTTGCGGGAAAAGGAAAGCGGGACGTTTCCCTTCGGAAAGCGATGTGTTTTGCTGACGCAAAACATCACTTCGGGATCCGGCAAGGACAAATTCCGTTTCTTCCCGCCGCAGCCGCATTGACTTTTGACAGAAGAAAAGGTATAATCAATTTATCCATATTGAACATAGGAGGCTCGCCATGGCGCGCATCAGGCTCTGTTACGTCACGCACGGTCTGTCGTCGAACGGGATCGAATCGCTGCTCGTCAGCATCGCGCAGCAGATCGACCGCGAAAAGTACGACGTTACGTTTGTGCTGGCGCTCGATCCGGACGTCATTCCGGTGCACGAGGAAACGGTGCTGGCGCTGGGCATGCGCGTCATCCACGTGTGCGACCTCGACGGACTCGCCAAAAAGCGGCGTTACGCGTCGTCTCTGCGGCGCATTTTCGCAAAGGAACAGTTCGACGTCGTGCACGCGAACATGGATCTTCTGAACGGCATCGTGCTGCGCGAAGCCAGAAAAGCCGGCGTCCCGCGCCGCATCTGCCACTCGCACAATTCCAAAACGCAGTACGCCGTCGGCAAGGGCGCCGTCCTCAAAAAGCTCGCACAGCGCGCGTACCGGTTCGTGATGCGGCGGCTGATCCTCCGGAACAGCACCGATCTGCTCGGCTGCTCGGAGCTTGCGAACGCCTATATGTACGGCAAGCGTCCCGCGATCGTCATTCACAACGGCACGCAGCTGCAAAAATTCAGCGACGCGCGCAAAACCGGCGATATTGCGCCCGACCTGCGGCACTCGCCGGTGCACCTGTGCACGGTCGGCCGCGTTTCCGCGCAGAAGAACCCGCTGTTCCTCGTCGACGTGATCGCGGAGCTTGCGAAGCTGCGGCAGGATTTCGTGCTGCACTGGGCCGGCACGGGCGAGCTGTACGACGCCGTCGAAGCGCGGGTCGAAGCGAACGCCCTGCAGCCGTACGTCCAGCTGCTGGGCATGCGCACGGACGTGCCGCAGATCCTCGCCGGCTGTTCGTACTTCCTGCTGCCCTCGCTGTTCGAGGGGCTGGGGATCGTCCTCATCGAAGCGCAGGCTTCGGGTCTGACCTGCTTCGCTTCGGACGCGGTGCCCGAGGCCGCCGACGTCGGCGCATGCCGCTTCCTGCCGCTGGAGATCGGCGCGAAGGGCTGGGCAAAAGCCGTGGACGACGCGATCCGCAGCGGCACGCATCCCGAAGTCGATCCCGCGCGTCTGCGCCTTTACGATATCCGCAACACGGTCGAAGAGCTGGACCGCGTATATGAAAACCGGGGAGAAAAAGCATGAACATCGTTTATTCGTCCGACGACAACTATGCACGCCATCTTGCTGCGTCCATGGCTTCGCTGATGGACAACAACCGCGAGGAGCCGGAGATCCGCATCTGGATCCTGAACGTCGGTCTGTCCGACACGCACATCCGCAATCTGACGCAGGTGACGCACCGCTTCGGACGCGAGATCCACGTCGTCGATCTGCACGATCTGCGCGAAAAAATGCCGCAGAAGGATCTGTCCATCGGCGGCTTCACCATTGAAATGTATACGCGTCTGTTCATCGCGGACGTACTGCCTGAAACGGAACACCGCGCGATGTATATCGACGGAGACACGGCTGTGCTGGGCAGTATCCACGATATGTATTACAGTGATTTTCAGGGCTGCTGGACGGCGGCGGTCGTGGATCAGCCAAACTTCGGTCTGGCCGTATCCCGTCAGGACGCCGAGCTCGGGCCGGACGGACCTTACTTTGCGTCCGGCATGTTCGTGCTTGACCTCGACGCGTGGCGCCGCGAAAACGTGCTCGCGCAGTTCATGCAGTATCTGCAGGAACGCGACAAGCCGATGCTGTTCCCGGATCAGTGCATTCTGAACCACGTGCAGCACGGACACATCCGCATTCTGCCGTTCCGCTGCCACGTCATCACGCCCGTTTACTTCCTGACTTACCGTCAGATGTGCAAAAAATGGGGCGAGCCGTTTTACTCCAAGAAGGAATTCGTGCAGGGCAAGCGTCATCCCCTCATCGTGCACTACGCCGTGTTCCGCCCGTGGAAACGGTGGTGCCTGCACCCGATGAAGCGGTACTTCCGCCGGTATCAGAAAAAAACGCCCTACAAGGACGTCCCGCTTGAGAAAGAGCCGCTGCTGCCCATCATCCGGAAGATCGTCAATACGGTGCTGTACAGACTGCATCTGAAAAAATGATCGTAAAAAAACTGCCGTATTTCAGCGCTTGCTGATTTACGGCAGTCTTATTTTTCTCGTTTATTCGTCCCAGATCACGGTGGCGTTCGTATCCACCCAGTACACGTTCCAGCCGTCCACGGCGATGGATTTCCCCTCGACGCGCACCGTCAGATCCGCGCAGTTGCCGAACGCGTCGCGCTCGATCACGGACACGCTCTGCGGGATCGTGATCTCCTCGAGTCCCTTGCAGCCCTCGAACGCGCCGGCGCGGATCTCCGTGAGCGTTTCGGGCAGCGTGATCTCGCGAAGGCTCTCGCTGTTGGCGAACAGCTCCTGCGCAATGACCGTCAGCCCCTGCGGCAGCGTAACCGTTTCGAGGTTGTTGCAGTTGTAAAACGCCTGCGCGCCGATCGTTTCGACCGTATCGGGGATCGTCACCGACCGCAGTCCGTCGCAGTAGGAGAACGCGCCCTCGCCGATCTCGCGCACGGAATCCGCGACGGTATAGGACGATTCGCCGTATGCGTACGGGAACGCGAGCAGGATGGTCATCTTCTTGCTGTACAGCACGCCGCGGTCGTCCGCGGCAAAGTTCGGGTTGTCGTCCGAAACGGTGAAGCGCGACAGACGCGTGCAGCGCACGAACGCGTTCGTGCCCAGATGCGTCAGCGACGCCGGGATCCTGCAGGAATAGATGCGCTCGCAGAACGCGAACGACTCGTCGCCGATCTTCACGAGTCCGTCGGGCAGCTTCGCGTCGGACAGATGGTCGCACAGATTGAACGCGCGGTCGCCGATCTCCCGCAGACCCGCGGGCATCGTCACGCTCCACAGTGCCGAGCAGCTCTCGAAGCAGCGCTCCGGGATCGTCTGTACGCCGTCGGGGATGCGGATGCTGCTGAGCTTCACGCAGCCCGCGAATGCGCCGCTGCCGATGCGTTCGAGCGTATCGGGGAGCGTCACGCCGTACGCCTTGTCGCAGCCCGCGAACGCGTTCTCACCGACGCCCGTCACGCCGCTTTCCGCTTCGATGCGGTATATGTTCTGCCGTTCGGAGTTCCACGGCGCCGTCTGGAAATCGTACATGTCGCCCTCGCCGCTGATCTTCAGCGTGCCGCCCGACGACAGGCTCCACGTCAGCGCTTCTCCGCACGCATCCTCCGGCAGATCGGCCGGCGCGGTATGCTGCGTCTGCGTCTCGGTCGCCGTCTGCGACTCGGCGGCGGACGTTTCCGGCGCCGGCTGCGGCACATTCCCGCCGCGCAGACAGCCCGCCGCAAGCAGCAGCGCGCTCAGACAGAGCAAAAACAGAGCTTTTTTCAAATCCTCACCATCCGCATGAAAAAGCCGCGCCCGAATCCGGACGCGGCAGTTGTTTTTCGTGTTTACGCAAGCTCCGCGAAGTACTTGATCGTACGCACCATCTGGCTGGTGTAGCTGTTCTCGTTGTCGTACCACGAAACGACCTGCACCTGATAGGTGTCGTCGTCGATCTTGGTGACCATGGTCTGGGTCGCGTCGAACAGCGAGCCGTAGGTGATGCCGATGATGTCGCAGGAGACCAGCGGCTCCTCGGTGTAACCGAAGGAATCGGAGGAAGCGGCCTTCATCGCGGCGTTGATGCCGTCCACGGTGACGTCCTTGCCCTTGACGACTGCCACGAGGATCGTGGTGGAGCCGGTCGGAACGGGAACTCTCTGCGCGGAACCGATCAGTTTGCCGTTGAGCTCGGGGATCACGAGGCCGATCGCCTTCGCAGCGCCGGTGGAGTTCGGCACGATGTTGACCGCAGCGGCGCGCGCTCTTCTGAGGTCGCCCTTTCTGTGCGGGCCGTCGAGGACCATCTGGTCGCCGGTGAACGCATGGACGGTGGTCATGATGCCGCTGGCGATGGGCGCGTAATCATTGAGCGCCTTGGCCATCGGAGCCAGGCAGTTGGTCGTGCAGGAAGCCGCGGAGATGATGGCGTCGTCCGCCGTCAGGGTGTTCTCGTTGACGCTGTACACGATGGTCTTGAGATCGTTGCCCGCGGGAGCGGAGATGACGACCTTCTTTGCGCCGGCGTCGATGTGCGCCTGCGACTTCGCCTTGGACGTGTAGAAACCGGTGCATTCCAGCACGACGTCGACGCCGAGCTCGCCCCAGGGCAGGTCGGCCGCGTTCTTTTCGGCATAGATCTTGATGGTCGTGCCGTCCACGGTGATGCTGTCTTCACCCGCGGTGACTTTGTCGGCCAGAGCATAGCGGCCCTGCGCGGAATCGTACTTGAGCAGATGCGCGAGCATCGCGGGGCTGGTCAGATCGTTGATCGCGACGATCTCGTAGCCCTCGGCGCCGAACATCTGGCGGAACGCGAGACGGCCGATGCGGCCGAAGCCGTTGATTGCAACTTTAACAGACATGATGGTTACCTCCGATTTATTTAGTATTGTCTTTAACCGTACTTATTTTAGCTGTTTTCGCGCGCGTTTGCAAGTCGGAAACGGCATTTTTTGCCGGATTGCAAAAAGTTTGTAGGTTTGTACAAAACGCACAAAATTACGACCGCAAAGTCAGCAATAACGCACAATGCACGATCGCTTATTTGTCCGATTCCTGCGCCATATTTTCACGCCGCAGCACGACGCGCACCGTTTTCCAAAGGATCTTCAGGTCGCCGGGCAGGCTCTGCGTGCGCACGTATTCGGCGTCGTATGCCGCCTTCTCCGCGTCGGACAGGTTGTCGCGTCCGCTGATCTGCGCCAGTCCCGTCACGCCCGGACGCACGGCGTAAACGCCCTGTTCCGCGCGCAGGCGGTCGATCTCCTCTTCCTGCGGGATCAGCGGCCGCGGGCCGACGAAGCTCATCGTCCCTCCGACGATATTGAACAGCTGCGGCAGCTCGTCCAGACTCGTGCGGCGCAGGAAGTGGCCGCCGCGGATGAGACAGTCCGCGTAGTTTTGCAGATCCTTTTTCGCCACGTCGCCGACGCCCTTTTTCATGGTGCGGAACTTGCAGATGCGGAAGCGCCTGCGGTCCTTGCCGATGCGCTCCTGCCGGAAGATCACGGGAGAACCGTCGGACACGAACACCGCCAGACAAATCGCCGCAAGCAGCGGCGACAAACACACGATCGCCACTGTGCCGAAAAGAATGTCCAGCGCTCTTTTCATCTCTTACCTCGGTTTCGTCCAGAAAATATAGTCGTCCGCCAGAAACGCGCGAACCGGCGCGCCCTCGGCGCCGCCGATCTTCATCGGCAGTGCGATCAGAAAGTAGTTGCCCGGCTCCACTTCGGACAGATCCAGTCCCTCCAGAATGACGATCCCCTTGGACAGGAACGCCTTGTGCGTCTGCAGCTCGCACGTTTCCATCCCGATGGACGCAGCGTCCGTCCCGATGAGCCGCAGCGGCAGCTCCGCCGCCTCGTACGCGGCGGAATCCATGAACGTCACCTCGCCGTTTCCCTTGATCAGCAAGCGTTCCGCGTTCTGCGGAAAGCGGCGGTTGACGCACTCGCCCGTGATCGGGGAGTCCTTCACTTCGAGCACCGTGCACGGTCCGACGAACGCGTCGGGCGGCAGCTGCGTGACGGATGGTCCGTCCTCGATAAAGTGCAGCGGCGCGTCCATATGCGTGCCGGCATGCACGCACGCGCACAGCTCGGAAAGGTTATAGTCCGACTCGTCGCCGATCGTGCGGACCTGCCGCAGGACCGTCGGCGGATCGCCGGGGTAGACCTCGGCCGTCGTGACGTCGCGCGTGATGTCGATCAGGTGCATCTCGTTCTTCCTTTCGCTCAGACGGTTTTCAGGGATTCCATCTTGAGATAGGCGTTGATGAAGCCGTCGATATCGCCGTCCATCACGGCGTTGATGTTGCCCATTTCATAGCCGGTGCGGTGATCCTTCACCAGCGTGTAGGGCATGAACACGTACGAGCGGATCTGGCTGCCCCACGCGATCTCCTTCTGCACGCCCTTGATGTCCTCGATCTTGTCCAGATGCTCGCGCTCCTTGATCTCGATGAGCTTGGACTTGAGCATGCGCATCGCCACCTCGCGGTTCTGGTGCTGGCTGCGCTCGACCTGGGAGCTGGTCACGATGCCGGTCGGGATGTGCGTGATGCGCACGGCGGAGGACGTCTTGTTGACCTTCTGTCCGCCGGCGCCGCTGGCACGGTAGTAGTCGATCTTCAGATCGTCGGGACTGATGTCCACCTCGATCGTGTCGTCGATCTCGGGCATGACCTCGAGCGAAGCGAACGACGTGTGCCGGCGCCCGGACGCGTCGAAGGGCGAAACGCGCACCAGACGGTGCACGCCCGACTCGCTGCGCAGGTATCCGTAGGCATTCTGTCCCTCGATCAGCAGCACCGCGGATTTCAATCCCGCTTCGTCGCCGTCAAGGAAGTCGATCATCGTGCATTTGAAGCCGTGCATCTGCGCCCAGTCCTGCGCCTCGGTGCCGCCCGCGCCCGCGTGGAAGGTCAGGATCGCGTTGTTGCCGTCGTACTCGCCCGTCAGCAGGGTGCTGAGCGTCTGCGCGTCCAGATCGTGCACGAACGATTCGACGCCCGCCTTGCAGTCGTCCAGAAGGCCGAGATCGCCCTCCTCGTCCGACAGCTCGATCATGATGAGCGTGTCGTCGAAATGGTTCTTGAGCGAGTCGTAGGACGCGACCTTGCTCTTGAGCTGCGCGATGCGGCGCTGCACCTTCTGGGAATTGTCCAGATCCTTCCAGAAGTCCTCGTTGGCCGTCTCGGCCTCGAGCGTTTCGATCTCCTGCTGCACTTTATCCAGACCGAGCGCCTCGCGCAGATCCTTCAATTTATCGCTGTAAGAAAGCAGTTCCAGCTTCAGTTCTTCAAATTGGATCATCCGTCCGTCTCCTTTGCGGGTTATTAACTTTTATATTTTAACAAATTTTTTGTAAAAAGTAAAGAATCTTTTTCAGAAAGATTGAATTTTGCATAGAAAGGCGCTATAATATACGCGTAAAAAATTATTCTGTTTGCTCAAAATTGCTGTTTCTCACGAAAACGGCAACTTCAGGATGGTAGGGATATGACCTTTGAACACGACGTCTGTCCGATTTGCGGACAGCAGTTTGCCCCGTCCGACGACGTGGTCTTTTGTCCGGACTGCGGCGCGCCGCACCACCGCGCGTGCTGGGCGGAACACGGCGGATGCGCCTACGCGCAGCAGCACGCCGACGGCTTCGTCTGGCAGTCCGAAGCGCCGACGCATACGGAATCTTCTGCCGGGCGGGATGCGTACGTGCGCTGCCCGCGCTGCGGCGAGGAATGTCCCCCGGACGCGCTGATCTGTCCGGAATGCGGCAAGAAGCT
This sequence comes from Oscillospiraceae bacterium, assembly GCA_902787275.1. GTDB lineage: Bacteria > Bacillota > Clostridia > Oscillospirales > Acutalibacteraceae > UBA1425. The sequence goes on from CADAGA010000022.1 coordinate 18,939, forward strand.
CGGCGTCGAGACGGACAGCCGCTTCGATTTCAACGAGGATTTTTTCCTGCGCGGCGTCGACGCCGATCCCGCCGCCGACCTCGACGGGTTCACGGTGCGGGAAGCGGCGATGTACGTGCAGTACCGCGTCAAGGACTACGTGCGCAAATTCGACCGCATCAAGAGCGGGCGCAAGGCCGGCTGGAACTGGGCGGCGTTCTTCTTCTCCCCGTTCTGGTTCTTCTACCGCAAGATCCGCAGGGCAGGCGCGCTGTTTCTGGGCGTACTGCTGGTGCTCGCCGTCTTTATGGCGATCCCGCTGCAGAAGGTGCAGCAGCAGGCGCTCGCCACGGTGCAGGAATACGTCACGATCGACGAGACCACGACGCCCGATCAGGTCGTCGCCGCGATCGCGTCGCTTGAAACGGCGCAGCAGCAGACGGTGCAGAACGCCGTGATGCGCTATTCGCGCGCGCTCATGCTGTACTTCGGCGCGCTGTTCGTGCCGAATATCGCCGCGGCGATCGTCGCCGACTCTTTATATAAGAAAAAGATCGCGCAGGACGTCAAGTCCATGCGGGAGTTCGCCAAGAACGCGCAGACCTTCCGCATGCTCGCGCTGCGGCGCGGGGGCGTGTCCGTGCTCGGTCTCGTCGGCAGCTGTCTGCTCGTCAATCTGGTTCTGAATATGATAATCCTATACCAATAGTCTGGAGGTCTTCACATGCAAAAAGTCAGGAAAGCGATCATTCCCGCCGCCGGTCTGGGCACGCGCGTTCTGCCCGCGTCCAAGGCTGTGCCGAAGGAAATGCTCAACATCGTCGACAAGCCCGCGATCCAGTATCTCGTCGAGGAAGCCGTCGCCGCCGGGATCGAGGATATCCTCATCATCACCAACCGCGGCAAGGGCGTGATCGAGGATCACTTCGACCACGCGTTCGAGCTGGAAAAGAATCTCGAGGGCAAGGCGGAAAAGGAAGCGGCGCTGCGCTCCATCAAGGAGATCGCCGAGCTCGCCAACGTCTACTTCGTGCGCCAGAAGGTCACGAAGGGTCTCGGCCACGCGATCCTCTGCGGCAAGTCCTTCGTCGGCGACGAGCCGTTTGCCGTGCTGTACGGCGACGACGTCATCATCTCCGACGACCCCGTCACGTCGCAGCTCGTGCGCGCGTACGAGGAGTTCGGCTGCGGCAGCGTCGGCGTTAAAGAGGTTTCCCGCGAAGCCGTCAAAAAATACTGTACGCTCGACGCTTCGCCCCTGCGCGACAACATCATGAAGGTGCACAATATTATTGAAAAGCCCACCGAGGAGCAGATCCTCTCCCTCTACGCGATCCTCGGCAGAGTCGTGCTGCCTCCCGAGGTGTTCGGCATGCTCGAGGAGGGCGTCAAGCTCTGCACCGAGGGCGAGTTCTTCCTCACCGACGCGCTGGCCGATCTCGGCAAGGCGGGCAAGCTGACTGCCGTCGATTTTGTCGGCACGCGCTATGACATGGGCAACAAGCTCGGCATCATGATGGCGAACTGCGAGGTCGCGCTGAACCACCCGGAGATCGGCGCGGATTTCAAGGCGTATCTCAAGCAGCTCGTCCAGACGTTCTGATCCGGATTCTCTCTCAAGGCGTGCGGTTTTGTGCCGCACGCTTTGCGCTTTTTTCGCATAGAATAGAATCGAACAGGCAGAATTGTTCATTTGCACAAACGCGCCCCGAAATGCCGCGTTTTTTTTGGTAAAATCTGTTTATCGGCTCAATTTTTCCGTCATTTTGCCCAAACAGTGCGTTCAAAGTTTGTTCATTTTTTTATTCGCATTTCCGAAGAAAACCTTGGAAAATGCTTGAAAAAAACCACGTCTCATGCTATAATAACTTTGCTAAATAGTCGGCAAGTAGGGTTTGGTCCCGCAAGCCGGCAAATCAAGCCCGGCATGGGCGGTTTTTAACGCGGCCGTTCATGCACAAATCTGTTAGGAGGAAAGAAAATGAAAAGAATCATTGCCTTGATTCTGTCATTCCTCATGTCCATCCTGGGTTCGCTCGGCATCGCTGTTCCCGGCAACAGCGACACCTTCGTCAAGCAGGGCGAGTGGCTCTCCATGGTCATTGAGGATTTCGGAATCGCGAAGCAGGATGTTGAGATCCCCTACGCGGGCGTTCCCGCAGAGTATCTCGACGTCGTGAAGACTGCGTACGCGTACGGCACGCTCGACGGCATCAATAAGATCAACGTCGATGCATTCGCCACCAACGAGTTCGTAGCCAAAACGATTGCTAACACCTCTTCCGTGGACGTCGACATCGACATCCCCGCGAAGGGCCTGAAGGCAAAGAAGCTCGCAAAGCTTGCTGATGCAGTCGCCGCGCTTGACGTCGCTGTAAAGGCAAACAACGCCAAGGCCGTTTCCCCCGTTCCGCAGTCCGATTTCGTACCGCAGGCTGATGTAGTCGACCTGTCCGCAGCGGAGTATTCCGTCGTCGGC
>CADAGA010000022.1:21421-24053 GCA_902787275.1 Oscillospiraceae bacterium
GGCTGCTGATTTCACGCTCGCTGTCGGCGATAAGTTCATTGCCGGTGCCAACGAGTACAACGTCAGCGGCGCTGCTTACGAAGTCAAGGGCGTCGAGTACGTGGACGGCGCTGCCATCGTGGACGTTGCGGATCTCGCGATCGAAGACGCTGTTGAAGCAGTCGACTTCGAGGGTGAAGTGGACGTCGATTTCGACGATGCCATTGTTTACGACAACAACGGCAACCTCGTCGCGAACGATGCAGAGCCCACCGTCGCTGGCCAGGGCATCATCAAGGATAAGGCCGGCGAACTCATCGACAAGGGCGTCGATGCAGCCAAAGATTTCCTGAAAGCTCCGAAGTTCTCCTTCAGCGTTAAGGGCTTCAAGGTCAAGGTTGCGTACAAGGACGGCCAGGTCGTCTTCAGCGTCGGCGGCAACGTCGTGGACGGCGTTTACGTCGAGAAGCTGTACCAGATGAGCAACATCAAGTTTGACGCGAAGTACAATGCAAACCTCGCGAAGCTTGACATCAAGGAAGCATTCATCAAGGCGAACTATGATCTGGTTGAAACCACCACGATCGAAGGTTCCTATGCGGCTTCCGTCGTTCCGGAAGGCGGCTCCTTCACCAACGAAGGCGACAACTTCCTGGAGAAAGTCAAGAACAACCTCAGCAATCTCACGCTGCAGCCCGGCGGCGGTCAGAAGATCAGAATCTACTCCTTCACCTATCCGATCGGCACGACCGGTCTGACGGTTGACGTGGACATCTCCATGACCCTTTCGGTCGACGGCAAGATTGAGATCATCGTGACCTCCAACGAAACCAAGGGCTTTGAGATCATCAACAACAAGGGCAGAGTCATCCGCGAATCCACCATCTATGACAGAGCGTTCAACATCACCGGCAACTTCCGCGCTGTCCTGGGTCTGGATCTGAGCCTGACCTTCCTGAAGATCAAGATCATTGACGTCGAACTCAACGGCGGTGTCGGCGCTTACGTCCTCACCAAGGTCTTCAACGTCAAGACGCACAACGTCACCACCTCCGACATTCCGCTGGATGTTGCTGTTGAAGCCTCCTCCGGTCTGGACGATCTGGAAGATCTGAGATTCTGCGCTGACGTTACGCTGTACGGCATCCTGAATGTCTCCGTCGGCAGAAACAGCATCCTGAGCAAGATCGGTCTGTACAAGACCTGGAACATCTTCGATAAGGATGGCGCTCTGTATGACGGCACGTTTGCCCATCTTCACATCGAGAACAGCGGCATCGTGGAACAGTGCTCCTACGCTGCGTAAGTTCATCTAACCACGACGGCTGTCGGGAATACCCGGCAGCCGTTTTTCTTTACGAGGAACCTGTTATGAAGAAAAAACACAGTCTCCCCATCCGAATCCTTTGCGCCTTTGGGATCGTTCTGCTCTGCATCGTGCTGCTGCTCGGAGGTCTCGTCGCCTTTCTGTCCGTAACGGAATACAAGCCGGCCGCCCGCGAAACACTCGAAGTAACCGGCAAAGCAGACGCCATCCTTTCCCCCATGGAAACGATCACCGTCGCCTCCTGGAACATCGGTTACGGCGCGCTCGGTGACAACGCCGACTTTTTCATGGACGGCGGCAGCATGGTCAAGACGGCGGATACGGCACGCCTGCAGCAGAATCTCGACGGCATCCTTGCCGGAATCGACGCTCTGAATCCGGACGTCCTGTTCCTGCAGGAGATCGACGTCTGCTCGTCACGATCGGAAAAGATCGATGAATTCGCGCGTGTCGCCGGGCATCTCGACTATGCGACCGCTTCGTTCGCGAACAACTTCAAGGTCGCGTTCCTGCCCTATCCCCTCCCGCCGATCGGCAAGGTGGATTCCGGCGTGGCGACGTTCTCGGCATACCGCACGGCGTCCGCGGAGCGCGTCCAGCTGCCCGTCCCGTTCTCGTGGCCGATGCGCATGGCCAACCTCAAGCGCTGTCTGCTCGTCTCCCGCATTCCGATCTCCGGCAGCAGCAATCGGGAAATGGTGCTGTTCAACCTGCACCTCGAAGCGTACGACGACGGCGAAGGCAAGCTCGAACAGACGAGGATGCTCGCCGAGCTGCTTGCCGCGGAAGCGAAGAAGGGCAACTATGTGATTGCAGGCGGCGATTTCAACCAGATCTTTTCGTCGACCGACGGCAGCGCGTTCCCCGTGCTGGACGGCAACTGGGCGGCGACCAAGATCGACGAGACGCAGTTTGCGGGCGGATGGCAGTTCCTGATGGACGAAAAAGTGCCGAGCTGCCGCAGTCTCTACAAGCCGTATGCCGGCGCGGACAAGGCGTCGTTCCAGTACTACGTGATCGACGGGTTCATCGTGTCGGGCAACCTCACGGTGGAATCCTTCGGTGCGCAGGATCTCGGCTTCGTGTGTTCCGACCACAATCCTTTGCTGCTGCGTGTGACGCTGCAGGGGTAAGCTGAAACAGCCGACACGGCTTTGGGCGCGGACACTTCCGGCCGGAAAGCCGTCCCGCGTGCGGTGAATCGAAAAAGGCGCGTGAAGGCGTCCCGATCATCGGAAAGGCGTTCATCGTGCCTTCTCATCGGGATCGTTCCGCGCCGCAGACAATAAAATAACCGGGCAGTCCGCTTCAAAGACTGTCCGGTCG
>CADAGA010000023.1 GCA_902787275.1 Oscillospiraceae bacterium
TAATAAGCAACGCTCCTTTCTTCACATTCTTTATTCTCATCTGCAGCAGCATGACGAAAATGACGAATATTTGTGCCTGGACCGGTTAATGCAACGAAATGACCGCACAACTCACAACGAAGTCGTCCGCGGTTTGCAGGGACAGTAAAGGGGAATTCTTTTGCAGCTTCTTCAGCAGTTATCGGTACCCATTTGTGTTTGGAGGCGGACCACATGCTAACGTGATTTAATGACGGCATCAACGGTTACCTCCTTTTCTTGAATATACTTTTACAAATAATTTTATACCATATTTCGTTATATTTCGCAAGAAGTATATATCTCTGTATGTTATCTCTGTTCCGGACAGGCCTTAATTTCTTGACTATGCATTTGCATTCTTATCGAAGATCGTCCTATCATTTCGTTGATACCAATTAAAACACAAATAACGCTTCGTGTATGATCATTAATAATTGAAATACCTTCATTTAGTAGGAATGGCTGTTTTCGCTCTCATATCGAAAAAAAGAGCAGTAAAAAAGCACGATGCTGTGATCGTGCTTATTCGAAGAAATCATAGGAATAACCGCACTTCCCTGCCCAGCAGAAGCGGAAAGTGTTCTTCTGTGTAACGGACGAAAATCTCCCCCGCGACTAAATCGACACTATATGGACATATTGTCACGTAATGGACAATATGAACAAAAAAGCTTCGTGTTTTGGATGCGAAATAAAAGCAGCGGCACACCGTTTTCGGTGTGCCGAATTGTTTTGACGGATCGGACTTCAGTTCAGATATCCTTCGCGGGCTTTCACGCCGAAGCGCGCTTCGAGAAGGTGCATCTGTTCGTCGGTGATCGTGTTTTTGAGCGGAAGGTGCGCGATTTTCAGGTAGATCTCCGCGGCTTTCTCTGCCGTTTCAATGAGCCCGAAGGTCTCGTCGAGGTCCTTGCCCGCGCCGTAGATGCCGTGCTGCGCCCAGACGACCAGACGCGCCGTTTCCATTTTCTTTGCGGTCGCGACGCCGATCTCATTCGTGCCGCAGAGCATCCAAGGCAGCACGTTCACGCCGTCCGGGAACACCACGATGCACTCGGTGCACATCTGCCAGAGCGTTCGCGTGAACGTCTTTTCGTCGAGGTCGTGCACATAGGTCATGGCCAAAAGGTTCGCCGGATGGCAGTGCATGACGACGCGGTTTTTAGGATCGACTTTCATGCGCGCGACGTGGCTCATCATATGCGCCGGGAATTCGCTGGTGAATCTGCCGCCGTCTGTGAAGCCCCAGAGAAGCTCGGCTCTCGTACCGTTTTCAACGAGGCGTACCATGCCGAGATTGACGTCCGGCGCGTACTGCACATTCTTGAAATACTTGCCCGTGCCGGTGACAAGGAAGATTTTTCCGCAAAGCTCCGGCGCTGCAAAGCCCGTTTCGAGCGTGTGAATCGGCTGCATATCGAGGTATTCTTTGACTTCCGCTTCGTCGAGCAGCAGGCTGATATTGCCGCCGTTGCGCTCGTCCCAGCCGTGCGCGTACATGTTTGTCGTCGTGCGGATCATTTCCACCATAAACGGTGCGGTTAAGATGTCTTTCATGCTCTTGCCTCCAGGATTTCCTTTTCGTATGTTTCGATCTCGCTGTACCAATCGCCGTCGGCGGGTCGATTGCATCTTCTGCAATACTCGTTCCATACCTCGCCGAACGGCAGGGTCTTGAGTTCCTCCTGCAGTACCATCAGCTTGCTGAAATTGCTTTCGTCCTGCAATGCTTTCAGATCGTCGTTCGGCTGCAGCAGGGCGAACAGCAGGGCTTTCTGCAGGTTCCGGTAGCCGGTGACCCAGGCAGAGATGCGGTTGATGCTGGCGTCGAAGTAGTCAAGGGCGATGTGCACCCGATCGAGGCCGCAGCGCACAATCTCCTTTGCGATCTCTCTGGTCTCGTCGTCGAACAGCACCACATGATCGCTGTCCCAGCGGATCGGGCGCGTGACGTGCAGCGCGATCTCCGGGAAGAACGCTAAAAGCGCGGGGATCTTGTCGCTCACGACCTCGGTCGGGTGATAATGTCCGTTGTCCATCAGGGGGATGCATTTCTCCTTGTTCATGGCGGCATAACTGAGTGCAAACTCACCGCTGCCGACAGTGTAAGCTTCCACGCCGATCCCGAAGACCTTCGACTCGATGCACGGCTTGACCTTGTTGAAATCATACGGCTCGGAGAGGATCTCGTCAATGCTTTCTTTATAGCGCACGCGCGGACCCATACGGTCGGCGGGGATGTCCTTGAAGCCGTCGCCGATCCAGATGTTCATAACGCAGGGCTCGCCGAGTTGTTCCGCAAGATACGAGGAAATGCGGATGCATGCCTTGCCGTGCTCGATCCAGAAGCGGCGGGTTTCCGCATTGGGCGAAGAGAGCGTTAAGGGATCGCAGTTCGGATGGCTGAAAAACGTCGGATTGAAATCACAGCCCAAGCCGCGCTCTTTACAGAACTGAACCCATTTTTCAAAATGCTTCGGCTCCAGTTTGTCGCGGTCTGCCCAACCGCCGTTTTCGAAGATGGCATAGCTGGCATGCAGGTTCATCTTGGGCCTGCCGGGAATCAGCTTCAATGCTTCGTCCAAATCGGCCATCAATTCCTCCGGCGTGCGGGCACGACCGGGGTAGTTGCCGGTGGTCTGGATGCCTCCGGTCAAGGGCTTACTCGGGTCGGTGTCGAAGCCCCGCACATCGTCCCCCTGCCAGCAGTGCAGCGACACCGGAACGGTTTTCAGCGTTTCAATGGCCTCTTCGACATCCACGCCGTAGGCGGCGTACTTATCTTTTGCTTCCTGGTAGCTCATGTATCTGCCTCCATTTGAATCTTTAGGTTCCCCAGCGCCGTTGCCTCGATGGGCAGGGCGATCACTTGCTTGCCGGTGGCTTCCTCGGTCAGGCGGCTGAGAAAGGCGTTTCTGGCCCCGCCGCCCACGATGTACAGTCGATCATACCACGTTTGGGTGTTTCGTTCCAGTTCCGCGATTGCGTTCTTGTAGGACAGCGCCAGCGAATGGTAGGCGCAGCGGAAGTAATCGCCAATGGTCCTGGGTTTTACAGACAGGGCCGCGTCGAATGCTTCGACCATGCTCTTCGGCGCAAGAAACGCGGAAGCATTTGCGTCCACCGTTTCCTCAAACGTGCTCTGTTCCGCTTCGGCGGTGATCTCGTTCCACGGCTTGCCCGGGCACAGCTCATCCCGCAGTCGGTTGACGAGCCACATGCCCATGATGTTCTTCTGATACCGGTTGTATCCCACGCCCCCCTCGTTGGACCAGTTGGCAGCGCGGGAGGCTTCGTCGTTGATAGGCTTCTCCGTCTTGACGCCCAAAAGGCTCCATGTGCCGGAGGAGATGTAAGGGTGATTTCCCTCCATGGGGATGCCCTCCACCGCGCTGCCCGTGTCGTGGGTAGCGCACAACACCGCTTTGATCCCCTCATAGCTGCCGATGACCGTTCCCGGCTGCTGTAGCTTGCGGAACAGGTGTCGGGGCAGGTCCATGGCTTTGATGATGGCAGGATCGTACTCCCCCGTCTTCGTGCTGACCATGCCGCCTGTCGTGGCGTTGGTGTACTCGTGCGACTTTGCACCGCACAGCCGATACAGGAGGTATTCCGGGATCATAAGAAAGTCCGTGACCCCCTCGAGCCGTCCCGCAATCTTGTCCGCGTACAGCTGATAGACCGTGTTGAAGGGCTGGAACTGGATGCCGGTGCGGCGGTAGAGCTCCGAAAAGGCCATGCGCCTATGGACCTCAGGGATCACCGCCTCGGTCCGGCCATCCCGATAGGCGTACATGGGATAGACCGTCTCGTCGCCTTTAAGCAGCACGTAGTCCACGCCCCAGGTGTCGATGGACAGGCTCTCGATCTCGAACCGTTCCCGGGCCTTTTCGATGCCCGTCTTCACGTGGGAAACCAGCGCCTCCGTGTCCCAGCAGAGATGACCGTCGGTCTCACTGACGCCGTTGGGGAAGCGGTAGACCTCCTCGGTCCTGAGCTCGCCGTTGTCCTTCCAGCCTACGATGTGCCGACCGGAGGAAGCGCCGATGTCGATGGCCAGATAACGTTTCATTCTGTATAATACTTCCTCAAGAAATAAGCCGGAGCGCAGCTCCATGCGTGGCAATAGCTCAGCACGATCGTGCCGCCGTAGGGAGATTCGTTTGGGTTTTCGGGGTTATACAGTTCCCAGAAGGTGTCGGCCCCTTCGTTCGCCATGCCGCCCCAATAGGCGCGCAGCGTGTTCAGCGCATTCTCCCGTCTGCCGGTGTCGATCAGCGCCTGCACATAATGGTGATACATGTACGGCGTCACCATACCGATCACTCCGTCCGTATCTTTGGCGCGGAACAGGATTTGTGCATCGTCGGACACACCTCCGAGGATCATCCACACCTGCGACGCGACCGAAACCTGACGGTCTTTCCCGGATACGAAAACGCCTTTCTTTGCGTCGAACAGATACCGAAGTGCGGCATCACGCTTTTGTGCATAGTCCGCCTCGATCTGCGCGGCAAGCTTTGTATCTTCAAGCGTCTCTGCGATTTGCTTTGCCGCTTTCAGGCAGTACAAATATGTTCCCTGTGCGCTTGTCTGCTTGTTCAGCTGCAGATTCCAGTCCGTAAAGCACCAGCCGAGCACGTTGCTGTCTCGCACAAGCCCGGACGCGTCAAAGGCATCCCGCGCCAGTTCGATCTGCCGATACGCGACGGGCCAAAGCTCCGAAAGCGTTTCGCGGTCGCCTGTTGTTTCGTAATAATCCCAAAGCGTCGGAACGAACAGCAGCGAGTAATCGAACATGGCGGTATCGTCCGCTTCGATCTCCGGTTCGGTAAAGATCGCCGCGCTGATCTGTCCGTTTTCAAACGTGCTGCCCGCAAACAAATAGAGACAGCGCCTGACAAGGTCGAACCTGCGATAGGTCTGCGTGTTTGCAAGCGCCTGCAGCCGAAGATCGCCGATCCACAGCCGCCGATCGCGCTTCGGCCCGTCCTCGAAGACGTCCTGCATGCAGTCGTGCAAGGTCCTGCAGGCGATGCGATCGATCGTCGAGAGTTCCCTGTCCTGCGTCTGATAGGGTTTCAAATCCGCATCGTTTGCAGAGGAAACGGCTTCGCACTGCGCTTCCTCCACCTTGAGACGATATTTTGAACTGATCCCGAGAACGGTCAGCTTCAAATAGCGAAACGCATACCGGCGCGAGAGTTTGACGATGCTCGGAAACGTATCTACATGGATGCGCTCCTGCTGGATCCAGCTTTTGCTGACCCAGCCGTTGTAGCTTTGCACATCCTCGGAAAACTCCTGTTTGCGCTCTGCAAACTGCAATTCGATCCAAGCCGGCGCGTCGGGGTGGCTGCCCTCAAAGGAAAGGGTCAGCGTGACGGAGCCGACCAGATGCTCTTGAAAGTCGAGCACGAGCGAATCGCCATCTTTGAGCGTATTTTTTTGCACCTGTGCAGATACCGTTCGCCGGTTCAGAATCGGCTTAAACGCTTCCGCCGTGTTCAAAAATTGCGCATTACGAATCATAGTTTACAAAATCTCCGTCAATTCTTCTACCGACTGTAAGTTCCAATCGCCTGCGCCTTCGTTCGAGGCGTCCCCGACACAAGCAGCCTTCATGCCGCCCACGTGCGCCGCCTGCGCACCAGAAACCGCATCTTCAACAACAAGGCAGCGGGAAGGCGCAACGTTCAGCATCTGCGCCGCTTTCAAAAAGACCTCCGGATCGGGCTTGGAATGCGTAATGTTGTTTCCGTCCGACACCGCATCGAAATATCCGCCTAACCCAATCTGCTGTAGGATAAAAGGCGCATTTTTAGAAGAAGACCCGATGGCAAGAAGATACTGTTTTTCTCGCAGCGTGTCAAGCGTCCGTTTGACCTCTTTCGGCAGATCGTCGGGCGTCATTTCAGACAAAAGCTGTTTGTAGATTTCGTTCTTTTGTGCCGCAAGCGCTTCCTTTTCTGCATCGGAAAACGGGCATGCGCTTTTTTCCAGAATAATCTCCAGACTCGCCATGCGGCTGACGCCGCGCAGACGGTTGTTGATGGTGCGGTCGAACGGAATGCCGTTGTTGTCCGCAATCGCCTTCCATGCACGATAGTGATACTCGTCCGTATAGCAGATGACGCCGTCCAGATCAAAGATGATCGCATCGAATTCTCTTACCATTTTGTATCCTCCCTCCCGCAGAACGGGTCAATCGGGCTGACGCCGTAAAATGCGCTCCGACCCATCAGTTTTTCCATAACAGCCTCTCGGAAATCCGGCGTTCCAGCGTATGCGTTGATATACGTTTTGATCATCGGCGCGTCGAACAGGTGATACGGATATGCCGTGCTGATCATCAGCGTCGGTACCTCCGCCGCGAACCACGGCGCATCGTCTCCGAGCCCGAATGTCACGTTCCAGTTCAGCCGCAGCGTCGTGTTGTTGGACGCATTTTCCATGTTGCAGATGTACACATACAGGTCGTAGTCCTCGTGTACTTCCCGAATACTGCGGTACATTTCATGCAGCAGCGCAAGTTTTTCCGGGGGCAGGTTCGGAATGTCCGCCATGTCCTGCACGGTGATGCCGACTCTGCGGTCACGCACAGTGACCGAAAAACCCTCGCGCCTAAAGAGTTCCTTCCATGCCTGCACAACCGGATGCGCGGGGCTCGGATCCTTTTGAATGACGTTGAGATAGACGCGCGGATAGCGCTTCGACGACAGCGGCAAAAGCTTTTGCGTGTCCTTGACCAGCGTGATCGCGCGGTCCGCTGTTTCCTTTGCCCATGCACGATGCTGCTCGCATCCGACGATCGCGGTCTCGCTTGCCTCCGGTACCAGCGTGTTCGTCTTTTGATTCGCAAACAATCCAAGCGACGCCTTTAAGGCAAGGATGCGCGTGACCGCTTCGTCAAGCCGCGCTTCGGAACAGAGTCCCGTTCTTATACCGTTCAGCAAATACGCGTAGTCCTCGTCGAGATCCTTGTTGAACAGGATCATATCCGCGCCGGCTTCGATCGCGGTGGGAACGGCGCGCTCGCGCGGCATGGCGGCGGTAAATCCGACCATCGGCGTCGCGTCGGTGCAGATAAGTCCGTTGAAGCCGAGCGAATCGCGAAGCAGGCCCGAAAGCAGCGAGCGCGACAGGCTTGCCGGCAGAAAGCGTTCCGCTTCGTCCGCGTAGGCTGGGAGCGCGATATGACCGACCATCACGGATTGCGCTCCTTCGTCGATCAGCGCACGATAGACTTTGCCGTAGCTGTCGTCCCACGCTGTTCGATCCAGCGTGTTGACGCTCGTTAAGATGTGCTGATCGCGTTCGTCCACGCCGTCGCCCGGGAAGTGCTTGATCGCGACGGCGACGCCGCTTTCCTTTGCGCCGCACATGAACGCCTTGGCGCAGGCAACGACCCGATCCGGATCGCTTCCGAAAGTGCGCACATTGGTGATCGGGTTGTGAAACTCATAGTTGATGTCCACGATCGGCGCAAAACTCCAGTTCAGTCCGAGCGCCGCGCCCTCCGAACAGGCGACCTTGCCCATGCGGTACGCATAGACGGGATCGTTTGCCGCTGCGGTCGCCATCGGCTGCCCGAAGGAGGTACCCTCGTAGGCGATGCCGTCGCCGCCGTGCTCCGTGTTCGCCGCGAGCAGCAGCGGGATCTTTGCCATGGACTGCACCGTGCGGTGAACGCTTTGGATGGCTTTCGCGGTATCGGGACGGTACATGATGCCGCCGACGCCGATTTCCTGGATCCGGTGCACAAGTTCGCTCGGATCTGCAGTCAGCCCCATCGGGCAGAACACCTGTCCTGCCTTTTCTTCGAGCGTCATATTCTTTAGGGTTTCCTGCACCAGCCCAACGGACGCATCGTCGAGGAAAAACGGTTTTGCTTTGAGATCGATCATAATAACCTCTTTATTAGTAGGGGCGATCCCTCGATCGCCCGCTGATTTGCAAAATTAAGCTTTGATCGGCTTGAACAGTTTTTTCAGCAAGCCTTCGTTGTTGAGATAGATCAGAAAGACGACCAGCAGAACCGCGTTGATGATCGACTGCATGGATGCGCTGATCTCGTTGGAGAATGCGGCAAACGTGGAATTGAGCATGGACATACAGACCGCGGCAAGGAAATAGCCGAGCTTGTCATTACTGAATCTTCCGATATAGCCGCCGATGAACATCGGCAGAAACGCGGTGAACATGATGCCGATGGAGCCGAAGTTCAGTGCGCCGCCGTTGATATTCGAGCTGCGCGCCGCGTTCAAAAAGCCCACAAGTCCCATCAGCGCGCCGCAGATGACGTAGCAGAGAAGCGCGTTCGGAACCTCGCGGATGCCGGTGTTGACGGCAACCTTCTGTCCGCTTTGCAGCGCCTTATAGTCATAGCCGAAACGGGTGTGGTCAAACAGGTAGATCATCAGCGCAAGAACGACAACGATCAGGATCGCGGGGAAATACCAGTTGCCCGCAAACGCAGTCATAGACGGATTGCGTACCTCGTCCATCACGTATTTTCCGGAGGTCACGGTGAACGTGACGCCTTCGTAGATCAGCGTGACGCCGAGAGAGGTGATGATCGGGGGGATCTTCAAAGACACATAAAGCGCACCGGAAGCAAGCCCTAATATTGCGCCGAACAGGATCCCGAAAACGAGCATTGCAATCGCGCTGCCCGTGCCGCCGTGCAGAAGCTGTTGTGTCACCTTTGCGGCAAGCACCGACGAGAGGACCGCCATGGAGCCGAGCGAAAAATCAAACCGTCCGCTGTTCAGATTGACCGACAGCGCCATGGTCGTGATCATCACGATGGCGGTATACTGCACGAAGTAGTTAAAGCCGGTTCGGTTCGCGATCATGCTCTTGCCGCCGATCGCGCAGAGAATCAAGAGGATCGCTGCGACAATGCACGGAATGGCGAGCGTACCGATGATTTTTCGACTTGTTTTCATAGTGGATCCCTCCCGGTTAGTTTCTCCCCGGACGAGGCGGTGCTGCCCCGCCGGGGAGGGAATGCGTGAATGAATTACTTGGATGCGACCAGCGCTGCGAAATCGGAGTAGGAGACCTTGCCGATCACCTTGTCCAGCGCTTCCTTGTTGAAGATCGGGTTGTCGCCCTTGTCGCCGTTGAAGATGCTGTCGAACGTCGCGCTGTCGGTTGCAACGAGGTAGTTCTGGCTCAGCGAGATCGCGTTGCCGTTCTCGTCACGGATCGGGTTGCCCTTGACCGCGTTCAGCGTCGCCACAAAGATCGGGCCGATGCTGGAGGAGTACTTGCCCGCGAGATAGACCAGCGTGCCGTCCTTCATGTTCGCCGCGTTGCCGGTGGTGAAGGAGTCGATGTCCGCATACGGGATCTTTGCGCCGTTCAGCGCGTCTACAAAGAACGTCGTCGCCATACCGACGGACAGAAACGCATCGGGCGTCTGACCGACGATCGCAAACAGCTCGTCAAAGGTGGTGTCGCCGAAGCCCTGGAAGTAGCCGATCACCTGAACGTCCGTGCAGGCAACCTTGCTCATGTCCACACCCTGGTCGCCGAAGAGCTGACCTGCAATGCCGTCCTTATCGGAAGCGCCGCCGTAGGTGCAGCCGAGACCAGCGAGAACGCCCGCGGTGCGATACACATGCATCGGGTTCGGAATGAACGCGCCGTAGATGCCGACGGTCTTCACGCCCTGATCGGCAAAGTGCTTGCCCATCGCGTAGCCTGCTTCAAACTCGGTGTCCATGCTCGGTCCGACCTGACCGACGAAGTACTCGTTGCTCTTGTACTGCTCGAACTGGGCGTCGTCCAGCATGCCGGAAACGACTGCGTAATAGAGCTTGTTCGCCGCAGCGGTTTCGATCTGGGTCGCACGGTCTGCGCTGGAGAGAGACAGGATCGCGTCATAGCCCTGGGCTGCGAACTTCTCGATGGCACTCTTCTCAGCAGCCGCGTCCGCAAGCTGCTCGGTGTAGGTGAAGGTCACATTGTAGTTCTTGGCGATGTAGTTCTCATAGTAGGCACGGAAGCCCAGCGCTTCCTCGCCGCTGACATCCGCCACCAGGACGCCGATCTTGATGGGCTTGTCCTCCGCCGCCTTGTTGTCGCCGCCGCTGCATGCGACCAGGGCGAATACCATCGCAAGGGCAAGAAGCATAGCAAAGATCTTTTTCATGTTTGTTCCTCCGTTGTGTTTTTTTGTTTGGTGTATAGTAAACGCTTTCACGTTTTGCCTATCGGGGCAGCTGTTTGCTGCGGTAATTGATGCCGGTCACATAAACGACCGCCAGGAAGCACACCGCGGCGACGATCTGCGATACGCCGTAGCCGACGCCTGAGTCGACGATCAGCTTCAGGATGTTGTTCAGCAAAATGTAGCTGAACCCGCCGACCAGCGCAGAATAGATGCGCGAGCGCGGACCGCCGGAGATGGGCATGCCGCCGAATACGATCGCAACGACGATGTTCATGCCGATGCTGCTTGCGGTGCTTGCCGTAACCGAAGGGGTATAAACCAGCGTCAAAAACGCGCCGAGTCCCACGCCGATACCCGCCATGACAAACGCGATGATCGCATAGGTGTTGATCTTGATGCCGGAGAGCTTGGCGCAGACCGGATTGCCGCCTAAGAACTTCTCTCTGCGACCGATCTTCGTGTAGTTGAAGACGAAGAAGCAGATCAGCCAGAACGCGGCGAGAACCGCGATCTTGAAGCCCATGTTGTCAAGCGGCGCGACGACCTCGGACGGAATGCTGATGCCGCCCAAAGCGCCGCCGTTTGTGGTGATGATCTGCGCGGCGATTGCCGAAAGCACGGACATCATAGCGACGGTGGTGACGAACACCGGAATGTGAAATACCGATGCAAGCACGGAGCTTAAAAGCGAACAGCCGATCGCGACGCCGAAGATCACAAGGATCATCAAAGGAAGACTCTGCGTTGCGTTGTAGGTCATGACCCCGAGCGTTGCCGAAAACAGCGTGGATGCGCCGAGGCTGATGTCGAAAGAGCCGAGCGAGTAGATGAACACCGCGCCGGTCGCAACGACCGCAAGCACGATTCCCTCGTTGAAGATGATCCTGAGATACATATCGAGCCGGTAGCCCTTTGCCTGCACGACCGCGCAGAACAGCCCGAACAGCAGAACCAGTGCGAAGAAAGGCAGAACGTCGATGATCCGCTGCCGCGTCTTGTATCGTTTGACGATTTGATTGCTTTCCATCTTCGTTACCTCTCAGATCATGTATTGAATGATTTCCGCGTCGGAAAGGGTTTCGTTTCTCATAAACTCGTGCATGACGCGTCCGTCCTTCATGATGATCAGCCGATCGCACATGCCCATCAGCTCCGGCATCTCCTCGGAAATCATGATGATCGACTTGCCCTCGTTTTTCAGCTCGATCATCAGCCGATACATCGCGTGCTTGACGCCGATGTCCACGCCGCGCGTCGGGCAGTCGAGAATCAGCACGTCGCTGCCTCTGCCGATCCACTTGCCGAATACGACCTTCTGCTTGTTGCCGCCGGAAAGCTGCGAGGTCTGCTGATCGCGGTCCGCGCACTTGATCGAAAGAGAATCGATCTGCGCATCCACGTACTTCTTTTCCCGTCCGTTCAGCATCAAAAAGTTCCCGATTGCATAGCGGTCCATGCCCGCGATCGCAATGTTGTCGCGGATACTCGCATTGAGGGAGAGGGATTCAACATCTCTGTCCTTCGAT
Organism: Oscillospiraceae bacterium; assembly: GCA_902787275.1. Lineage (GTDB taxonomy): Bacteria > Bacillota > Clostridia > Oscillospirales > Acutalibacteraceae > UBA1425. The sequence continues at coordinate 11,731 of CADAGA010000023.1, forward strand.
ACATAGCCGAACGCTTCGCGCATGGCAACGGTCTCGTTGGTGATCTTCACGCCCTTGCCGGTGACGACTTCGCCGCGATCCGGTTTCAATGCGCCGAACAGGATCTTGCCGAGCGGATGCATGCCGCAGTGCGAAAGTCCGCCGATACCGACGATCTCGCCGCGATATACGGTCAGATCGACGTCGTTCAGCACGGTTCCGAGGGTGATGTGGCGTGCCGTGACCGCGATTTCCGGAAGATGCGAAGGCGTAAAGTCGCTCCGGTAGTAATCGCCCTGCAGCTCTCTGCCGATCATGCTGGTGCGGATCGCGTCCGCGTCGAATTCGTCCTTGGTGAAGTGGCGGATGATCGCTCCGTCGCGCAGGACGGTGAGCGTGTCGCAGACCTCCATGATCTCGTCCAGATCGTGCGAAATGAACAGTACCGCCTTTCCTTCGTCGCGCAGCCGCTTCACGAGCATATAGAGAATATCGCGTCCTTCCTGACTCAGCGCCGTGGTCGTTTCGTCCACAACCAGAATCTCCGGGTTCTTCATAACGACCTTTGCAATCTCTACAAGCTTGCGCGTCTGAAAATCAAGCGCCCCCATCGGCATGCTGCCGGTCACGTTTTTCACGCCGATCGCCTGCAGCGCTTCGTCCGCTTTGCGGTTCATCGCCCTGCGGTCGATCATGCCGAGCTTGCCGGGAAACTGCTTCGTCTCTCCGAGGAACATATTTTCCGCAACGCTGATGCCTTGGATCGTTCCGCTTTCCTGCACGATCATGCCGATGCCGTGATCCAATGCATCGATCATGCTGACCGGATTCCAGGGCTTTCCGCGGAACAGCATTTCTCCGCTGTCCGCCCTCTGCATCCCTGCGGCAATCGAGGAGATCGTGGACTTGCCGGAACCGTTTTCGCCGATCAGCCCGCGGATCTCGCCGGGGTACACGTCAAAGGAAACGTCGCCCAGCGCAACGGTGCTTGCGAACGTTTTGCGGATATGCTTCATTTCCAGAATAGGCGTTTTCATCTTCTCACCTCACTGTCTCCATGATACGCCGATTACTGCGCCCCCGCCACCGCCGCTTTAACGTGTTTCCGTCTTGTTTTTTACCTCTTGAAATTAAAATTTGGATTATTAGACACGTTCCTTAAAATTTTATTCTTTCTTCACTTGATTTTTGTTCTGGATGCGTTATAATCATACATATAGGGGGAATGATTATGCCGAATTCCATGATTGCACAGTATCCGTGCGGAAAAGCTTTAACCTGTTCGATCCAAAGAATCGACTCCGATCTGTCCCTTACGTCGGAGCGCTTCGGCGTCTATATGCTGCTGACCGGGACGCTGCAGGTGACCATGGACGGAGAGCTGTTTATCGCCCGGGCAGACGACGTGTTTTCTGTCGAAGCGAATACGCCCTGCAAAGGGTTCGGTTCCGACTGCACCGTCGTGTCCGTTGCCTTCGATCAGCATTTCTTCGAGCGTACCCTTCCGGTTCCGCGGCATCCTGACTTTCTCTGCAACAGCGCGCTGCTGGGAGACGACGCCTCCTATGATTCCCTACGCCGTCTGATCGCGCGCATCGTAAAAAACAATGCGGACGGACAACTCGGATATGAATTGCGCAACTGGTCGCTGATCTATTCGCTGATGGACGCCATGTATCAGAATTTTAAAGTGGAGGATTCGGAGGCGCGCCATCGGAACGCGCATCGCTACACGGAGCGCATGGCGGAAATCAGCGCGATCATCCACGAAAACTTCCAGACCAATCTGACGCTTTCCGAGCTTGCGGGCCGGGTGCACCTTTCCGCACCGTATCTGTCCAAGTTCATCGAAAAGCAGTTCGGCATGACGTTTCTCAACTATCTGCAAAAGGTTCGCCTCAACCATGCAACAAATGAATTGCTGAAAACGAGCAATACGATCGAGACGATCTCCCAAAACGCGGGATTTCCGAACAGCTATGCGTTTGTGCAGGCGTTCAAAAAGGAATAACCGGAAACAGGCGGAAGAAAAGCCGAAAACCGACGCTGCGATCCGTCCGATCGAACAGCACGATTATATGAGCGGACTGAAAAAGTATCTGGAAAAGCAGCGCGATGACGAACCGTTGCAAACGGTTTCCGTCCGGGCAAGCGTTCGGGCAAACAATGCGATCGGATCGCTCAGGCATACCTGGCGCGATCTCATCGGGGTCACCCGGGCAAGTGCGATCCTTTCGGCGGAAATTCAGGAAATGCTTTCCCGCATCCGCCGGGAAATCGGCTTCTCCTACGTAAAGTTCAACGGCATCTTCTCCGACGACATGCACGTCTACACGGAGGATGCATCGGGAAAGCCGGTGTACAGCTTTGTATACACGGATAAGGTCCTGGACTTTCTGCAGTCGATTTCGCTGAAGCCGATGATCCAGCTCGGCTTTATGCCGGAAGCGATGGCGAAATCAAAAAAGCAGATCTTCGGCTATTCGGTGGGCGAACCCGCCTCGCTCGATCGCTGGCAGGGGCTGACAGAAGCGTTCCTTCGCCATCTGATCAAACGCTACGGCGTCGAGGAGGTCCGAACCTGGCGCTTCTCCCTTTGGCATCAGCCGGACACGCCGGAAAACATGTACGGCTTTTCGGACGTCAACACCTTCTACCGATTTTGGAAGGCAACCTATGACGCCGTCAAGCGATTCGATCCCTCGCTCTTGCTTGCATCGCCGCCGACCTTTTATATTTTAGAGGAAGATTATGAAAACTGGTATATTCCGTTTATACAATGGTGCCGGAAGAACGATTGCATGCCGGACGCCTTGTGTTTTCATTACTATGATACGGCGTTTACCGAAGAGCTCGGCGACTCCGCATCCTTTGGCTTTGCGCGTCCGATGGCGCTGCGGGAAGCTGCGAACGGCTTCGGACAGTTTACGCTTCGCATCCAAAACGAACGTCATCAATTGCAGTGCGATACGCTGCCGATCTACCTGACGGAATGGAACAACACACCGAGTCAGCAGGATCTTCTGAACGATACCTGCTTCAAATCCTGCTATATCATCAAGGGCATTTTAGAAAACTACGACCGTCTGATGAGCTTCGGATACTGGTCATTAACGGACTGGATGGGCGAGGCCCCCCAACCGGAACAGCTCTTTTTCGGTGGGCTCGGACTGTTCACCGTCAACGGCATTCCGAAGGCAAGCTACTATGCTTTTTCGCTGCTGCGCGAACTCGGCGATACGCTGCTCGGCAAGGGGGACGGTTGGTTCATCACCAAGCAAGACGACACCTATGCGATTCTGCTCTACCATTACCGTCACTTTTCCCATCTGTACGCGCGCGGAGAACGGTTCGACATGACGTTCACCGATCGCTATACGCCGTTTTCACCCGAGAATCAGTTGGACGCGCATATCTCGATCCGCGACATTCCGAACGGTGAATACACCGTAACGGAAACGATCGTCAGTCGGCACAGCGGTAGCTCCTTTGACACTTGGCTTTCCATGGGCGCGCCGGACCGGCTGACCGCCAACGAACAGAAAACGCTTGCCGCCCGTTCCGTTCCCGCCATCAGCAAATACCGTTCCTCCATCCAAAACGGTGTCTTGGAACTCGACGCCCTTCTGGATATGCTCGAGATCCGACTGCTTCGGATCGAGAAAGAAGTCATATGACATTGGTCTGATCGCTTGGAATATGCAGCTGTCTGCCGTTTACAATTTTCCTTCATTTCTGCGTGATTCAATAACCCCCGCATCCTTTATACAGCAGCTGCATAAAAACACACGAAAACCGAGTTGATTTATCTGTCATCAGTTTTTTCCCGAACCACCGATAAACAGGCGTCTTTCATGTCAAATGAGCCCTCACGGCCAAGCAAAAACGGGAATCGCTCACCTGTGTAGTTGATGAAAATCTCCCCCGCAACCACTAAAAAAGCCCCAATTTTGGGGCTTTTTCCTTTTCCATCCTATGTGCAAATCACTCATTTTCGCGGTTTGACGACAAAATTACGACAGTTTGAAATCGCAGCTTTGGGTATGATCGAACCGCCATCCCGCTTTTTAGATGAATATGCATGCCGGCAGGGGCACTATAATTCAAGAGAAAAACCGATCTTCACACGTTTCAATGGAAAATATGTTCTCATAAACACACTTTTCAATACGTTTTGCTTCCCGGTTTTCGCACAAAGCAATTTCTCGCATATCTTATTCTATACAAGAAACAACGCACCGGTTACCCGATACGCCATAAAAAACTATATCAAAAAGTATTTGTGTTTGCAATCAATCCACTTTCTTCTGGTCTTTTGCCATCTGTACCAACGAACGAATGAACTTTTGATGCTTTTCATATTTTGAATAACTGTCAAATCGTATTTCGTACTGTTTGTTCCGTCCTACAAACGAAGCATCAAATCCCTTGTCCTCAAGCTGCTTTGTGATTTCTTCATCTTCACCCAACTTGATACAAAAATAGATAAATTGTTTTTTCGGTCTGAACGAGATGAAGTTGTTTGCTATCAAATCCTGTTCCAGTATACTATAGATGGCAACGCCCCGCTACAGGATGTGCAGCGGGGCGTTGCCAGGAGGGACCGTCATGAAAAAAGAGTTTGAATATCTTGTTTAGAGGGCATGGAGCGCAGGGCGCCCTTGCGGGTGGTGACGATGGCCGCGGCGGCGTTGGCGAAGCGCAGCATGGCCGCCAGGCTGTCATCCGTACGGTTTTCCAGGCCGTTTTGAAGCACGTCGTGGAGCACGCAGGCGCAGAAGGTATCCCCCGCGCCGGTGGTCTCGATGGTGCGGACTTTGAAGCCCGGGACGAAGACGTGGCGGCCGCCGAAGAAGCAATGGCTGCCGTCGGGGCCGGCGGTGATGTTCAGCAGGCGGATGTTGGGGAACCGGTCAAGGAGTATGGACGCGCCCTTTTCAAAGTCGGTCTCGCCGGTCACGAACAGCACCTCGTTGTCCGAGATCTTCAGGATGTCGCACTGGCTGAGGCCCCAGGCCATGGCCTCCCTTGCGTGCGCTTCCGTATCCCACAGGGGCGGGCGATAGTTGGGGTCGAAAGAGATCAGCGCG
>CADAGA010000024.1 GCA_902787275.1 Oscillospiraceae bacterium
TCGAAGTCGACGCGGAAAACCGCGTGCGCATCTATCCCTACGACGTGCTGACCGACCGCTTCTTCCCCCAGACGTGGAAGATCGACGTGCCGAGCGAGCCGTCGACGTTCCTGTACACGGACGCGCGTTACAAAACGACGGCCGTTCCCGCTTTCGGCGCGGACGCCGTGCTGACGGCAGAGGCAGGCGCGTGCGACGTGACGCTGTTGTTCCCGCAGGCAAAGCCTGACGCGGACAGCGATTTTGTGAACGCGTATCTCATTGTCATCCGCCGCGAAGCGGACAACGCGATCGTGCGGCAGGCGGGGATCTTCTCGAGCTACTATCTGTCGGATATGCCGAAAACGCTGACGCAGAAGGTGGACGGACTCGAGCCGGATACGGCGTACACGGTCGAGGTGTTCCCCGAAGGATTCTTCCGCAACCGCAGTCCCGTGGGACTCAAGGGCGCATTCCGCACGAAATAAACGGGAGGGATTTGCCGTGAAAGGGGCGACGCGGACGGTGCGGACGCTGGCGCTGGCGCTGTGCGTCCTGCTTTGCTGCGCCCTCGCGGGATGCGGCGCGCCCGAAACGGCGTCATCCCCCTTTTCGGCGCTCTCTTTTTCCCTGGAGATCAACGACGCACGTGAACCGATCTCCTGCTTTTGGCAGGGCGACGGGAGCTGCGTCGTTTTTTTGCCGTCCTGTGCGCGGATGGACAGGCTGTCGGTAAACCTGCCGAAAAAATCCGACGCGACGCTCGGCGGAACGGCGCTGACGGACGGCATGACCTGCGGCGCGTTCCGGATCGGCACGGACTACGAACTGGCGTTCGGAAACAAAACCGTGAGCCTGTGTTTTATGCAGGCGGAAAACGTCCCCGCGCTGTACGTGCACACGCAGTCCGGCGACATGGAATTCGTCCACGCGCAGAAAACGAACAAGGAGCCGGCGCGGCTGCTGCTCGTGACGGCGGACGGAGAGGTCGCCTATGAAAGCGCGGGCATGGACAGCATCCGCGGCCGCGGCAACTCCACGTGGAGCAAGGCGAAAAAGCCGTACAATCTCTATCTGCGTCAAAGCGCCGATCTGCTGGGCATGGGCGAAGCGAACGACTGGGTGCTGCTGGCGAACGCGTTCGACGAAACGAATCTGCGTAACCGCGTGATCTTTGACTTTGCAAAACGCGTGACGGGCGATCCGCGCATCGCGCCGGACACCGCGTTCACGGACGTTTGGCTCAATGGGGAATACGCAGGTCTGTATCTGCTGACCGAAAAGGTGCAGATCGCCGAAAACCGGCTGGATATCGATCCCGATTCCATGCTGTTCAGCTGGGTCAAGACCGCGCGCAACGATTCATTTTTTGCACTGAACTCCACGTCCTCCGTGGAGATCGAATCACCGAAGAAAATCTCCGCCGAACGGCAGAAGGAATTGCAGACGTATCTGCTCTCGTGGCAGGATGCGCTCTCGTCGGACGGAGAATGGCAGAAATACATCGACGTGGAGTCTTTCGTGCACAAGTATCTGATCGAAGAGGCGTTCCTCAATTCCGATCTGTACAACAGCCAGTATTTTTACATTGAACCGAACGGGAAAATGACCGCCGGACCCTGCTGGGATTACGATCTCACGCTCGGGGTCTGCTGGCGCAATACGTGGAGCACGCCGAACTGCTTCTCGGCGCAGAACAAGCTGGACGAAAACGAAACGTGGTACAGCGAGCTTTGGAAAAAGGACGCGTTCCGCGCGCGTGCGCTGGAGCTGTTCCGAACGCAATACCTTCCGCTGCTGACGGAGCTTGCCGACGGCGGGATCGAGCGCGAAGCGCAGGCAATCGCCGCGTCGTCCGGGATGAACGCGCTGCGCTGGAACGAACTGTTCGGCGGCAGGACGAGCGAACAGGCCGTCACGGAAATGACGCAGTTTTTCAAGCGGCGCATCGCGTTCCTGCGCTCTGCGTGGATCGACGGTACGCAGTATTGTACGCTGACGCTGCGGCATCCGGTCAAATATGAATACATCAGCGTGCCGCCGGGCACGGTCTGCACGGAATTCCCGCAGCCGCAGGGATTGGATCTGCCGGAAAAAACGGTCTGGCTGCGTGCGGATACCGGCGAGCCGTTCGACCCGCAGAGCGTCATTGACGAGGACGTGACGCTCGTGCTGCCGCGGCAGCCGAAACCGATCAGCCGCCGCACGATCCTCATGATCGGTGCGATCACGGCAATGGCGGCGATGGTCGTCGCGACAGTCCTGCTCGACTGGCTCCGCAGACGAAAAAAACGCAAATAACAGCAGAAAAAAGACAGCCCCTGTTCGACAAGCCGTTGAACGGGGGCTGTATTCTGTATTCGTTTATGCAGGATCGTTATCGTTTGCTGCCGCGGTGCGTCGGCAGGCGTCTGCGCACTGCGCGCACCGTCAGTATGACGCCGCAAAGGCACGGTACGTCCAGGATCGCCAGCAGCCACCACGACAGAGCCGCATTCGGGAACAGAATCTCCCAAAGCCACCGCAGGTACGCGTTGGCGGCGTAGTTGAACGCAAAGATCGGCATCGTGTTTCTGCCGAACCATGCAAGCAGCTTGCCGCGATAAAGCTTGTAAAACAGCAGAAAGACCGACGCGTTGACGCAGACTGCGCCGACAAGCGTCAGCGCGGCATTTTGCAGCGTCATGCTGTTCAGGTCGATCGGCCTGTTTCGCACGATGCAGAAAAATCCGATTGCCGCGGCTACGGCCGCAATGAGATACGGCAGCGGCACGCGCTGCGGAAAGCGCAGCCTTTTCGCCGTAAAGCCGATCTGCATCAAAACCGTGCCGAACAGCGCCGTATCCACGTGCCACGGCAACTGCGGCACGTGCGCTGCGGACAGCCAGTACGATATGCCGAAAAACACGGCGCAGACCGCCCAGCGCAGCGACTCTTTCGGAATGTGCTGCAGTCCGTAAAACAGCAGACAACATAAAAACAGGCACGGCAGAAACCACAGCGGCGTGCAGTTCGGCGTTTTCTTGATGTCGCCGATCGCATAGAAGATCCAAAAAATATGCTTTGCGGTCGACTCGAGCAGCGCTCTGCCGACGATGCCCCGCCGGACTTCCAGCGGGATATTGAGGAGCAGATTGCAGAACGCGTAAATAAAATAGGGGATCATGTAAGAAACAAACCGCTTTTTGCAGTACGGCCAAAAACGCATATGCCCATATTTTTCCGCGTCGAAAAGATAGCCGGACAGCAGAAAAAAGAACGGCATATGAAAGCCGTAGATCAGTTTCCACAGCAGTTTCGGCGGATCGGCGTGGCCGACCAGCACCAAAAGGATCATGAAGCCGCGCGCACCGTCTGCATAGTCCGGTCGGGCGTCAGTCGTCAGCGGGCTTACTTGTGCCGCAGCGCTCACAGCTTGTATCCCGTGCCGACGAACTGCGCGACGGGCGTGCCGAGCTCGTCGGTCACGTCGACGTTGTACACACAGGTCGTGCGGCCGTCCTTGACGCACTTCGAGCGGGCAATCAGCCGTTTGCCTTTTGTCGCGCTCATGAAATTGACGCTCACCTGCAGTGCGACGGTGACATTGTGCCGATTGTTGGAGGCGACGGCAAACGCGAAGTCGGCAAGCGTGAAGATCACGCCGCCCATCACGCCGCCCGCGGCGTTACAGTGCAGATCGTTCCGCAGCGTAACGCTGCATTCGCAGACGTCGTCGTCCAGCGCGTCCAGCGTGACGCCGTTTTCCGCGGCGAAGCGGTCGCCGACAAAGTATTCTCTTGCTTCTTCGACGGATGAAAAAGTGCTCATGCGGGTTCTCCTTCGGTAAATAGATCATATTTTACGCACATCCGTTCGAGCTTCTCGCCGATCGGACGGTTGAGGAAAAACAAAACGATTGCCGTGACCGCACCGTGGGACAGATTGAAGGGGATACCCGTCAGCAGCACCGAGGAGACGGATTTCCATTCGAGCGTCGGCGCGATGGCAAACACGGCGCAGCTGTCCGCGCAGATGCCGTAGAGCATAAAACAGCAAAGCCCGCCGACCACGGCGACGGCGATGCGCTTTTCCTGCAGGTGAAAGCGGCGCAGGATGACGTCTGCCACAAAGACGGCAAAGCCCATGCCGAAGATCTGGTACGGCGTCCACGCACCCTGCCCGAACAGGAAGTTCGACAGGAACATCGACAGCACGCCGACCATGAAGCCGGTTTCCTCGCCGAGATACAGCCCGGTGATGATGGCGATCGCGCACAGAGGCTTGACCGTCGGCAGCATATAAAACGCCGCGCGCGAGGCGACGGCGATCGCTGCCATCACGGACACGATCACGAGCTCGCGCACCTTGACCCGCCGACGGCGGAACAATGCCGCGAACGGCAGACACGCAAACAGCAGGATCAGACCGCTGATGAGATAGTAGCTGCGGTCGCGCAGCAGAAACGCTCCGGTCATGACCGCGGCGAAGCACAACGCGAGCGAAACGGCGGCTAAATACGGTTTTCTCTGCACAGAGCGATCACATCCTCATCGGTAATGGCGTCGGGGAATACGTGCCGCGCGATCCGGTTGGCGGCGGTGGTATAGAACGTGTTGTTCGAGAAGAACGGGACGGTCGGCGCATCGGCGGCAAGCACGCCGTCAAAGAGCATCGCGCACCGGTCGGCGACGCGTGCGCAGAATTCCACGTCGTGCGAGACCATGAACACGGTTGCGCCGCTTGCGCACAGCTCGCGCAGGAGCTTTCCGAACGACTCTTTGAACGCGCTGTCCATACCCTTGGTCGGTTCGTCGAGGAACAGCAGCTTCGGTTTTGTCAGCAGGACTTTTCCGAGTGCGACGCGCTGCTGCTCACCGCCGCTGACGTCGTAGGGATGCTTGTCCAGAAACGCGGTCAGATGCAGCCGCTCGGCGATTGCATCCGCCTGATCGCGGTCGATCGTTTCGAGCTCGAGCCGCACCGTCTTTTCGGTAAAGAGCGTGCGTACCTGCTGCGGCAGCACCGCGGCAAACTGACGGTACAATTCTTTTTGCGGGATCTTTTTGACGTCGCGCCCGAGCAGCTCGACCTTGCCGCGGTAGGGCTTTAAAAGTCCAGCGGCAGCCTTGAGCGCCGTGGATTTTCCGGCGCCGTTGCCGCCGAGCAGCGCGAACACCTTGCCCTGCGGCACGTCCATCGTCAGTCCCCGCAGCACGTCGGGCGACTGCTTTTCATACGTAAAGAACACTTCCCGCATCCGCACGGCAGGAACGCCGTCCGACTTGTCGTCGGGCAGTTCGCGGCGCACCGGTTCCGAAACGCAAATGGTATCGCTGAGCCACCGTTTGCCCTCGCACACGGTCAGCGGACACGGCAGACTGCTGCCGACGCCCGCGTAAATACGCATCGCAGACGGCATGCTGCCGCGCAGGAACGCCAGCTCGCCCGACAGCGCAGCGCCGATCTCACGCGGCGCGCAGTCGGCGGCGACGCGTCCGCGGTGCAGCACCACGACCCGGTCGGCACACGGCAGCACGTCCTCGAGCCGATGCTCCGTCAGAATGACGGTCAGGCCCAGCTCGCGGTGAATGCGGTCGATCGTCGCAAGGAAGTCCGACGCGGCGACCGGATCGAGCTGCGACGTCGGCTCGTCCAGAAGCAGCACGTCCGGATGCATCGCCATCACGGACGCCAGATTGAGAAGCTGCAGCTGTCCGCCGGACAGCGTGTCGGTGGAGCTTTCAAACCACGACTCGATGCCGAAATAGCTCGCCATCTCCGCCACGCGCAGGCGCATCTCGCTTTGACCGAGACCGAGACTTTCGAGACCGAAAGCCAGCTCGTGATAGACCTTGTCCGTGACGACTGCGTTCTCCGGGTCCTGCTGGACGAAGCCGATCTTTTCCGCTTCCGTGCGCGCGTCCAGTTCGGTGATCGGCGTGCCGCAGAAGCGCACGGTGCCGACGCGCTTGCCCGCGGGCGTCAGCGCGTTTTTCAGATGGCGCAGCAGCGTCGTTTTGCCGCAGCCGCTCTCGCCGCACAGCGCGACGTATTCGCCCGCATGCACGGTCAGATCGACGCCGCACAGCGCCTCATCGGCGCACAGCGGGTAGGCAAAGTGCAGGTTTTCTATCTGGATCTGTTCCATTTATGCTCCTCCGTAAGGTCAAGCGCCAGCGGCATGAAGCACAGCAGCGCATAACCGACATACAGCACGTACGAAAACGGTGTGATCGCGGGCAGGGATATGAAGGGATTGTACATCGCGCGCGTCTGGCCGACGATGACGCCGGCGACGGTCAGCGCATCCAGCGCCAGAATTGCGGCGCAAAGAAGGATATCGCGCCGCGTCCAGAGAAAGCGTGTGTAGCTCGTGCGCCCGCGCAGGCCGTAGCCGCGACTTTTCATCGAGTCCGAAACGTCCACGGCGTTTTCCAAAGACCACGTGACGAGGATGGACAGTGCGTGCAGGGCGTTTCGCAGCTTGCTTCCGCTGTAGCCGATCCCTTTTTGTCCCTCGAAGATCTTGTGCATGCGGCGCGTCAGCAGCGGGATGAACCGCAGCGTCATGGAAATGAGCAGCGCGCCGGTCGGAAACACGCGGCCGAACACGTGCAGGAATTTGTCCGACGTGACCACGGCGTCGTAGCAGGTGAACCAGAGAAACACCGTCAGCACCATGCCGCCCGTGGCGAAGCTGTGGACGATCGCTTCGAGCGTGACGCGGTTGCCGTTCGGGAGAACGAACAGCGTCGTCACGCCGTAATGGTTGAACGCTGCGCCGAGGAACACGACGACCAGCAGCGTCGGCAGCAAATAGCGCATCAGCCGCAGCGTGCCGCGTCCGCGCAGACGCACGCTGTAGGCGAGCGCCGCGACGAACGAAACGCCGAGAAAGACCGGATGGAAAAAGACCATCCCGAACGCCACGACGCTGCCGAAAAATAAAAAGTTCAGCACGGGGTGGCTTTTTGTGAACGCGGAGCGCATGGCGTCCCTCCTTTCTGCGGCGCCGCAAGACGGCGGCGCGCGGCAGTTGTATACGGGTAAGAATCACACGATAATTTTGGAATGCGCTGCTTTCAATACCACTTCCACCGCACACGTTCGGCGCTCAATTCAACGCGGCACATACCGTATTTTCGGAACTTCCTGTATGTACCTTTTGGCTGACAAAAATTCATGCCGAACAAAATGTGAAACTCCCGACAGGCGGCATCGAGGCCGCAGCTTAAAAAGGTCATTTCATCCGCGTGGTTCGCGGCGTCTAAAAATTCTGCTCGACCGAGCGTCAATCCACGGTACTTGCTGCGCCGGTTGACGGCGGTTTCCAGCAAGAAATAGTTGAACGGTTCCTCTGTCATTTCAACGAGCATATCGCAGTGCTTGTACGGCAGATATTTTTCGTAGACGTCGTGTCCATAGTTATAATCTTCTGGGAAAAGCCGGACGTCAAACGTGAAGATCATCGTATTGTCACGGTACGTAGCCTTTTTGAGAATCTGGTCGTGCAGGACGCCGTAAGGGATTTCAACGTTTGCAAGTTCTAAACGGGCTTCCATTCACGTTCCCCTTTCTGCCGGCTTGTATCAATGCCTTTCCCTCAAGGGGAAGCCTGATTGGGGTTGGCCGTTTCTTCCGGCAAACTCCGATCAGCAAGCGCCGGCGGATTTTTGGTATATACTTTTGCGGGCGGCATTTCGCCGCCCGCAAATGCGTCTGAGAGTTGCCGCGATTATTTTCCACGGAACAGCAGCGCGTCGGAGAAGCCGCGCGGGCCGATCACCCGATACGCCCAAGCGCTCAGCTTTTCCATCACATCGCCGAGCTTTTTCTGCGAAGCGGTCAGCTCCTTCGGCGGGTCTTTCTTGCCGATCTTGACGAGGATCGCGTCGAGCCGCCGCTCGGCATGGTTCGTCTTGTCGAGATCGACGACCGTCTCCGCGAGCATGTCGTCGCATTCTTTGATCGCGGCCGTCAGTTCCGCGGCGTCGTCGGCGGGCAGAGAAGACGTGTCGATCTTGCGCGCCCACGCGAGCGTGCCGCGCAGATTTTTCGTCACGCGTGCGGTGTTGAACTGCGGGTAGCGGTCGGGGTAGGTGTGTACGTCCTTAAAATTCTCGTCGGTCAGCAGCGCCACGGCAAGTCCGATGATGACGTCGTTGCCGCCGGTGCGTTCATGGTCGCCCTCGTCAAAGTAGAACGTCGTCTCGCACAGCGCGCCCGTGGACGCGTCGACCTTGCGGTCGGGAGAGATGTGGTTGCCGCCGCAGGTGCAGTAGGTGTTTTTCTGTTCGTAATCGGCGGGCAGCGTCTCGTGGATCGGGCAGCTCGTCGCGCCGATGGACGTCGAGTCGAGCTGGATCACGCCGTCGGCGTTGTAGGTCTCCCAGCCGTCGATGATGGGATAGAAGTAGTGGTCGTAATTGCAAAGGTCAAAAACCTTTACGCCGCTGTCCTGCAGATACAGGATGTTGTCGACGGCGTTCAGCTGCGCTCTGTGGAAAAATTCGAGCTCCGCACGCAGTTTTTCGCGCGTGCCGTCGGTCAGATACCGCGCGTACAGCGTGTCGTATTCGGACGACGGCGTCAGCGCCCACATGCACGTCGCGTTGACGAGGATGGAATTGCGCAGCTCGTCCACGGTGCGGTTGATGATGTTGTGCACGGTGCGTTTGGGCAGCAGACGGATCGCGAGGTTCAGCCCGTACGCCATCGCCTTTTCGTCCTCGTCCTTAAAAAGGCGCGGGAACATATCGCGGTACAGGTCGGTGTCGCGCAGCGTCAGCGTGCCGCTGAAGATCTTGCCGATCACGTAGGAGCCGTCCACCGCGGGCACGATGTAGATCAGCCGGTTCAGATCGCGCGCGAGCTCGTCGCGGTAGCGCTCCAGCAGCTCGTTGGCGATGCTGCCGCCCTGGCTGATGGGGACGAGGTTGATCTTGTCGTGGCCGGTCTCTTTTTTGACGTTCTGGATGAAGGCGAACAGCTCGTCCGCAAGTTCGGACACGGACGCGAAGGAATCGTACGTAAAGAAGTACAGATGATCTTCGCCCGCGATCTCGGAGTATTGCTCGAGCGGGATCGTGCGGTAGATGAACTCCTTGCCCTCCGGCGTGCAGCGCGCAACGCTCATTGGGTAGCGGATAACGTCGATGTTTTCAATGTGGTTGCCCTCATTGTCCTTGGCATTGTTCTTGAGCACGTCCGTCACGATGTGCGCGACGGTCTTGGACAGGCCGACGTCGGCCTGCAGCGCGAGCGAGAGCGTCAGCGGCAGGATCGCCTTGGCGGCGTAGCGCAGGATATCCTTCGTCGATACGTTGACGAACAGCTGCGTCAGGGGCTTTCCTTCCTTGTCGAGCACGACGTTGCCGTCGTCGTCGTACATGCGCGTCTGCGACTGGAACACGCCCGGGATCACGACGCTCGGACAGTATTCGCAGTCCCCGCCGCACGCGGTCAGCACCTCGCTTTGCCCATCCGCGGCAAACGCCGTCACGCTTGCGCCGCAGAGCATCACGATCGAGAGAAAAACGCAGAGAGTTTTGCACAGAAAACGCTTCATAAACCGTTCCGCCTTTCCTTTTTTACACGAAAAATAGTAGCATATCCGAAAGTGCTTGTCAATTCCCGCACGAACGCGCGCAGTCAGGGACTACCCTCTGTAACGGAAAAGAAGCACATCGGAAAAACCGCGTCCGCCGAACGTCTGAAACACCCGGTCGCTGATCCGGTGCATCACCTCGGCCGACCGCGTCTGAAACGCAGACGGTTCGGCCGGAGGGCTTTTGAAGCCGATTTTGACAAGGATCGCGTCGAGCCGCAGCTTCGCCTGTTCAAACGCCGGCGCATCCACGACCGTTTGGGAAAGAAGCGACTCACACTCTTCGATCGCCGCGGTCAGCTCCGCGGCATCCGTGTCGGACAGCGATGTGAAGTCGACGTTTTCGCGGACGTCGGCAATAACGTTGCGCACGTCATAGCTGCCGTAGCGCGTCGTGTTGAACTGCGGGTAGCGGTCGGGGTATGTGTGTACGGAATGAAAATCGTCGTCGGTCAGCAGCGCGGTCGCCAGACGGATAAACACGTCGTTGAATGCAGACACTTCATGTTTCCCGTCTGCAAAATAGAACGTGGTTTCACACAGAAAACCGGCGGACGCGTCCACTCTGCGGTCGGGTGAGATGTGGCTGCCGCCGCAGGTGCAGTATGTATTGTTTTGCACATACGTTTCCGGCAGCGTTTCGGTGACCGGACAGCTCACGGCGCCGCCGGAGGTGGACTCCAGCTGGATCATGTTGTCGGCGTTGTACGCTTCCCAGCCCTCGAACAGTGGGTACATCGTCAGGCCGTAATCGACCAGATCAAAAACTTCGACGCCGCGGCTTTTCAGATACAGCAGATTGTCGCGCGCGTTCGCCTGCGCACGATGGACAAACTCCACGTCCTCGCGCACTTTTTCCCGCGTTCCGTCGGTCATATATCGCGCGTATGCCGCGTCGTATTCGCTTGCAGGGATCAGTGCCCACATGCAGGAGGCGTTGGCGATCACGGGGCGCAGCGCCTCAACGAGCCCGTCGAGCGTGCGGTGCACGGCGGATTTCGGCAGCAGACGGATTGCGAGATTCAGCGCGTACGCCGAAGCGGTGTCGCCGAGAAGGCTCGGGAACATATCGCGATACACGAAGCCGTCCTGTTTGTTCATGCCGTTGTTGAAGATCTTGCCGACCAGATACGTGCCGTCCAGCGCGGGTATCGCCAGCACGACCCGGTGCAGATCGGCGGTCATTTCTTCCCGATATCGCTCGATCATCGCGCCCGCGATCGTCGCACCCTGGCTGCACGGGAGGAGATTTACACGCGCATGACCGCTCTCGCGCTTGACATTCTGAATAAAAGCATACAGTTCGTCTGCCAGCTCGGATACCGAACCAAGGGAATCATATGAAAAGAAGTACAGGTGATCCTCTCCTGCGATGCCGATAAACTCGTCCAGAGGGAAGCTGTCGTAGATCGGCGCTTTTTCTTCTGCTGTGTACTGCGCCAGAGCATGCGGGTAGCGGACAGCTTCGATGTTTCGGACGTGGCGTCCTTCATTGTCCTTGACGTTGTCCTGGAACACTTCCGCCATGACCTTTTTGACGGTTTTAGAAAGACCGGCGTCTGTCTGCAGCGCAATCGTCAGCGTCAGAGGGATCGCAAGACGCGCCGCATAGCGCAGCAACGCGCGCGGCGAAATATCGCCGTACAGACTCATTCTCAGTTCGGGGCAGTCGACGGCGTTTCCGTCATCGTCCAGCACACGTGTCGGCGACTGAAAATTGCCGGGGATCAGAATGGTCGGACAGTACGCGCAAGCCCCGCCGCACGCGGTCAGCACTTTGCTCTGTCCATCCGCGGCAAACGCTGTCACGCTCGCGCCGCAGAGCATCGCAAGCGAGAGAAAAACGCAGAGAGTTTTGCACAAAAAACGCTTCATAAAACGTCCTGCCTTTTCAATATATTAACAAAAAAATAGTAGCATATTCCACCGCGGTTGTCAATGCGGAGAAAGGGAAAGCCGTGGCCTGCAAAAGCGGGACACGGCTGAAAATGCGTTATTAACTGTGCTTTAGTCGTTCTCCGGGAAGAACGCGGCATGGACGGCGCTGACGGCGCGGTCGGCGTCCTTGCTGTCGATCAGCACGGAGATCTTGATCTCGCTCGTGGAGATCATCTGGATGTTGATGTCCACGCCGTAGAGCGCCTCGAACATCGTTGCCGCGCAGCCGGGATGGGACTCCATGCCCGCGCCCACGACGGAGATCTTGGCGACGTTGGTGTCGCAGCTGATCTTGGAACCCTTCAGCAGATCGTAATTCTCCAGCAGCGCGAGCGCGTCGTCCGCGCTGTCCTTGCTGACGGTGAACGTGATGTCCTTCGTGCCGTCACGGCCGATGGACTGCAGGATGATGTCGACCACGATGTTCTTCGCGGCGAGCTTGCTGAAGATCTTGTAGGCGATGCCCGGCACGTCCGGGACCGCGATGATGGAGATGCGGGTGACGTTGACGTCCTTGGTCACGCCTCTGACGTACATTTTTTCCATATCTGTAACCTCCTTGACGATCGTGCCGTCTGCACGGGTCAGGCTGGAAAGCACTTCCAGCTCTACGTTGTATTTTTTGGCGATCTCTACGGATCGGTTGTTGAGCACCTGCGCGCCGAGCGTGGCAAGCTCGAGCATTTCGTCGTAGGTAATCTCCTTGAGCTTCTGCGCATTCTTGATCTTGCGCGGGTCGGCGGTGTAGACGCCCTCGACGTCCGTGAAGATCTGGCAGCGGTCGGCGTGCATCGCGGCTGCGATCGCCACGGCGCTGCTGTCGGAACCGCCGCGGCCGAGCGTCGTCATGTCGTCATACTTGCAGATGCCCTGGAAGCCGGCGACGACCACGATCTTTTTGTTGCCGATCTCGTTCTTGAGGCGGTCGGTGCGGATCTTCTTGATGCGCGCGCTGCCGTAAGTGGAATTGGTCAGGAATCCCGCCTGCCAGCCGAGCAGCGACACGACCGGGTAGCCCAGCTTCTCGATCGCCATCGAAAGCAGCGCGATGGAGATCTGTTCGCCTGCGCACAGGAGCATATCCATTTCGCGCTTGGACGGCTTTTCGCTGATCTCTTTTGCCTTGTCGATCAGATCGTCCGTCGTGTCGCCCTGTGCGGATACGACCACGATCACGTCGTTGCCCTGTTTGTACGTGTCGGTCACGATGCGCGCAACGTTCATCACGCGTTCGGCGTTGGCAACGGAAGATCCGCCGAATTTTTGTACGATCAATGCCATATGGCGCCTCCTATCAGCAATCCGCGATATGCAGCACGGAAAGCGGTTTTAGACAATGCAGGGTGTCGAGCTTCGTGCGCAGTGCGCGCTCGGTATCGGTCGGCGTGACGAACGCGATCTCATTTGCCGGCGCATCCTTGCGGGTGAGTACCTGTACGTCGCCGAATGCGGCGCGAACGGCCGCAAGCGCGTCAGCGGGATGCTCCGCGGCGGCACGCACGTAAAGAGACGTGTTCTGATCCAGATAGTCGACCACCATGTTTTCCGTCGACGGCTTCCAGCCGAATCCGCGCTTGCGCTGCGCGTGGCGGCAGCAGTCGATGATGTCTGCGACGATCGCGCTCGCCGTCGGCAGTTTGCCCGCGCCGCGGCCGTAGAACACCACGTCGCCGGTCGCATCGCCGCGCACGAGGATGGCGTTGAAGACGTCGTTGACGTTGGCAAGCTGGCTTTCTGCCGGCACGAAAGACGGACAGACCATCGCGTGGATGCGGTTTTCGGAGACTTCCTTCGCCATCGCGATCAGCTTGATGACGCCGCCCCAGCACTTGGCATATTCCACGTCGGCAAGGTCGATCTTCGTGATGCCTTCCGTATGTACGGCGTCGGGATAAACGTGGCGGCCGTAAACAAGCGAAGCAAGAATACAGATCTTGCGGCACGCGTCGTGTCCCTCGACGTCGGCGGTCGGGTCCTTTTCGGCGTAGCCGTTTGCCTGCGCCATACGCAGCACGGTCTCGAAGGACAGGCCTTCGTCGATCATCTTGGTCAGGATAAAGTTGGTCGTGCCGTTCAGGATGCCGTAGATCTCATAGATATCATTGGCGGCAAGACACTGCGAGAGCGGACGCAGGATCGGGATGCCGCCGCCCACGCTCGCCTCGAACAGGAAGTTGACGTTATGCTCCTCGGCGATC
>CADAGA010000025.1 GCA_902787275.1 Oscillospiraceae bacterium
CCGGCAGAGCTGCAGCAGTTCGCTGCACGCGTCATGGTCCGACATTTTGACGTTTCGCACGTCGATCTCGGCGCACAGCATGAACTTGCTGTACCGCTCGCTGTAAGCCGGAAGCTCCTCGACCTTTACGCCGATCAGCATGATCCGTCCGAGCAGATTGTATTTTACCGCCAGATCGACCAGAGAAGTCCCCTCGAAATCGTTCATCAGACGCAGGATATACCGCAGGTACGGCGAGTCGGAAAACTCCTTGAACACGGCTTCCAGCTTGACGGACGCCGGCGTGAGGTAATCCGGACCGTCCGCAAGGAACAGCGTGCCGTCCTCGGCGTACGTGACGTTCAGTTCGAGCGCGTAGGCGCCGTCGCGGACGTTTTTGCGCGCGGAGCCCAGCGTATTTTTTACGGTGTCGATGCTGTTGACGGACGCCGCGAGTGTAAAGTTGTCGGGAAGCGCGATCTGTTCCTGGAATTTTTCCTGTTTGGAGCCGGTCAGCGGGCGGTCGAAGAAGCGGAACGTCAGGGCGTAAAAGACGCCGCCGCCCGCGATCAGACCGCACAGCAGCACGACGAAGACCCGCTTGAGAATCATTCCGTCACGTCCTTTCCGATCGACGCAGCGATCGCAGACGTTTCGGCCTGCATCTGCGGCATTTGGGCTTCCATCTCTGCGACCAGCGCGAACTGCGTGCGGCAGCGCACGAGGTTGTGCTCGGGATAGCTGATGCGGAAATAGCCGTCGCCCTCCAGATAGTCCGTCAGGAAACGCATGCCGCATTCGAGCGTCATGAGCTTGGCGGAGAAGGGGAGATATGCGATCTCGGTTGCCGTCAGACTGTCGCCCGCAGCGCCGAGATAGCCGCGTGTATAGGCACGGAACAGCTCCATCGAAAAGTGTACTTTGGAAAGATCCGGCTCGTCCTCTGCCGCGGTGCTCGCGCCGAAGCGGATGCTGTCGCCGAAATCATAGAGCGAAAGGCCGGGCATCACGGTGTCGAGATCGACCACGCAGATCCCTTCCTTGGTGTCGTTGTCAAAGAGGATGTTGTTGAGCTTTGTGTCGTTGTGCGTCACGCGCAGCGGCAGCTCGCCCTTTTGCAGCAGATCGACCAGCACGTGCGTGTCGGCCTCGCGCTGCAGGACGAAATCGATCTCCGGCTGCACGGTTTGCGCGCGCCCGACCGCGTCCGCGCGGAGCGCTTTTTTGAAGTTCTCGAAGCGCGACGCGGTGTCGTGGAAATGCGGAATGGTCTCGTACAGCGTGTCGCTCGGGTAGTCTGCAAGCAGCTTCTGGAAGTTGCCGAACGCCTCGCCGGATTTTTGAAAATCCTGCGGATCGCGGATCGCCTGCAGCGTGTAGGTGTTTTCTACGTAATTGTAGACGCGCCAGCAGTCGCCCGCATCCGTGCGGTAAAACAGTTTGCCGTCCTTCGTGGGGAAGACGGTCAGCGTGCCGCGCGCGGGATCGGCACCGTTCTCGCGCAGGATGCGCGCGAGATAGGACGTGACGTTCGCCACGTTCTCCATCAGCTCCGCGGGTTTTGTGAACACGTGCGTGTTGATCCGCTGCAGGATGTAACGCATGTCGTCGTCCTGCTCTTTGAGTGTCACGCAAAGCGTGTCGTTGATGTGGCCGCATCCGATCGGCTCGAAGCTGACGAATTCTCCGCTCAGGGTGAAACGGGACAGGATCTCCCGCACGGCCGCTTCCGAAAACTGCATAATGACGCACCTCATTGTAAGATTAGAATCATTCCATTCTCCATTATAACGCTCTTTGCCCGCGCTGTCAATCAAAAACTCCACAGGCGCAAAAACGGCGTGACGCAATATATGGTGGTCGCCTGAACGGGCCCGTCAATTCGCGAAAAAAAACTGAAAATTCTTTCAAAAACTTGGGTAAAAAGTCTTGATTATGGCGCATGAGTATGTTAGAATAGGGGCGAAGTGTCGAGTAAAGGGGCAAATAGTGGAGCTTTTTCTACGAAATGACACGTTTGGATGAAAGGCAGGTGACCGTTGTGGCGAGACTTTTCGGTGCGTATACGCACAATCTGGATCAGAAAAACAGACTTGCGATCCCGGCGAAGCTGCGCGCGGAACTCGGCGACAGCTTCGTTTTAACGCTCTCTCCCAGCGGTGAAAAATGCCTGCTTGCCTACACGTTTGAGGATTGGGACGACGTGATGCGGGATTTCCTCAGCCAGCCGTCGTCCGAGGATCAGATGCTCCGGCAGCGCAAGCTGTATATGAATACCGACAAGATGGATCTCGACGCGCAGGGACGCATGACCATCCCGACGCGGCTGATGGAGCAGGCGGGATTTCAGCGCGAGGTGTACATGCTCGGCTCGGGATACCACCTGGAATTCTGGGATCCGGAAGAATTCGAGAAGATGCTCGAGCGCAACAAGGAGCGCATGGACAGCCAGAAGACCTATCTGAACAAATAACGGGAGCGTCAATATGTCTTTTTCACACGTACCTGTTCTGCTCGATGAGACGATCCGGGCGCTGAACGTCCGGCCGGACGGAACGTACGTGGACTGTACCGCCGGCGGAGGCGGTCATTCGGCGGCGATTCTGGAGAGATTGACGACGGGGACGCTCGTGGATATCGATCGTGACCCGCAGGCGATCGAGACGCTGAAAACACGGTTTGCCGGACGGGAGAACGTACAGATCCTGCACGGCAACTTTTTCGATTTGGAAGCGATGCTTGCCGACCGGGGGATCGACGGCGCCGACGGTATTCTTGCCGATCTGGGCGTCAGTTCGCATCAGCTGGACACGGCGGATCGAGGCTTTTCCTTCCACGCAGACGCGCCGCTGGACATGCGCATGAGCATGCAGGGGATCAGCGCCGCCGACGTGGTGAACACCTATCCGAAGGCGCAGCTGCAGAAGATCCTGTACGCCTACGGGGAGGAGAAATTCGCGCCGGCGATCGCATCTGCCATCGCGCGCGCGCGTGAGAACGCGCCGATCGAAACGACGCTGCAGCTGAGCGAGATCATCGCATCCGCGGTGCCTGCGGCGGCGCGCCGGGACGGACATCCCGCGCGCAGGACGTTTCAGGCGCTGCGCATCGAGGTCAACGGCGAGCTCGAAAAGCTGGATGAAGCGGTGCAGGGGATGTTCCGCGTACTGCGGCCGGGCGGCCGGCTGTGCATCATCACGTTCCACTCACTCGAGGACAGGATCGTCAAAAAACGCTTTGCCGCGCTGTGTACGGGCTGTACGTGCCCGCCGGATTTTCCGGTGTGCGTTTGCGGCAAAACGGCCGCGGGCAGACTGCCGATGAAGGCGGTCGGACCGTCGGACAGAGAACTTTCGGAAAACAACCGCAGCCGAAGTGCGAAGCTGCGCGTGATCGAAAAAATCTAAAGAGAGAAAAAAGGGGAGTGCCACATGGCAGCGCAAAGGAGTTCCGCAGCCGCGCGCATGACTGCGCCGCAAAGAGAGATCCCGTATCTTCCGCCTCTTCCGGTGAGACCGCATCTGGTTCCGGAGAAAAAAACGCGGCGTGTCGATCAGCGCTCGCATGCGGCGGCCGTTTCAAGACGTGCTTTGCGCCTTATGCTCGTTTCCGCGACTGCGTTCGTGATGCTTGCGATGCTGATCGTGCAGCGCGCGCAGATCGCGACGCTGGACGTGCAGATCGTCGAGACGCAGATCAAGCTCGACGAGGCAAAAAGCGAAACGGTCCGTCTGGAGTCCCTGTTCAACAGCATGGCGTCCGTAGAGAGCGTGGAGGAATACGCCAAGGAAAAGCTCGGCATGGTCAAGCGCTCGCGCAATCAGGTATCCTTCTTCGTCAATGAAAACAGCGACGAGATCCTGCTGCTGGACGATGTGATCGCGCAGTGATCGCCGCGCGGCATGAACGATCCGCGCAAGACATATACTTTCCCGGAAGGCAAACGCCTCATGGCTGAAGCAGAAAAAAGCCTGAGGCTTCTTTTTTCAGAAGACGGCAAAAGGAGAACGGCATGGCATCGTTGAAATCGTCCCGGAAAATGCTTCTGCAGCGCGCACGGTTCGTGCGCTTTCTTCTGTGCGTGGTCGGCGTCGCGGTTTGTCTGTGCGCGCTCATCTACGTTCAGCTCGTCAAGGGCGGAGAGTACCGGGAAAAAGCGGCGCAGAACCAGCTGCACGACACGGTCGTGCCGGCGGAGCGCGGCATGATCTACGACGTCAACATGATGCCGCTTGCGGAAAGCAGCACCGTCAAAAAGGTCTATCTGAACGCTTCGGCGTTCGTCGGATACGAGGAGGCGCGCCAGACGGTCGCGGATAAGCTCGCGGAGCTGTTCGATCTGGACGCCGAAGAGATGATGGAGCGCTGCTCGGATACGTCGAGCAGATACTACGTCGTCAAACGCCGCGTGGAGAGCGCGAAGGTCAAGCAGCTGCTTGAGTTCACGAGCTCGAGCTACAACCGCCGCGGCTCGGACGGCAAGGAGTACAAGGTCTATTACAGCAGATTCATCGGCGTCGATCCGGACGTCAAGCGCTATTATTCCAAATCGACGCTCGCGTCCGCACTGCTCGGCCGCACGGGCGACGACGGCGAGGGCAAGGAAGGTCTGGAGCTGAAGTACGAATCGGTGCTCGCAGGCGTGCCCGGCCGGATCATCACCGCAAAGACCGGCACCGACAAGGAAGAAATGCCGATCGAATATAAAAACGTCTACGACGCCAAGAGCGGCAACAGCATCGTGCTGACGATCGACGAATACGTGCAGAGCTATCTTGAAAACGCGCTGCAGAACGCGTACGTCGACACCCAGTGCGAGTCGGTGCTGGGGATCATCATGGACGTGAATACCGGCGCGGTGCTCGGCATGGGCAGCCGCGGCGCCGGTTATTTCGATCTGTCGAACCCGTACAAGATCGCGGATGAAAGGACTGCCCAGCAGCTCAGCGAGATCGAGGACGAAGAGGAATACAAAACGGCTTATGCCGCCGCGCGCGACAGACAGTGGCGCAACATCTGCGTGGCGGATTCCTATGAACCCGGTTCGGTTTTCAAGGTGTTCACGGCCTCCGCGCTTCTGGAGGAAGGACTCGTGACGATGGACGAGACGTACACCTGCGTCGGCAGCGTGCACATCGCGGGTTCTCTCTACAACTGCCACCGCCACTCCGGCCACGGCACGCAGAACATCACCAAGGCGCTGATGAATTCCTGCAACCCGTTCTTCATCACGCGCGGTCTGCGCCTGGGCGTGGACGGCTTCAACAAGTACGCCGAGGCGTTCGGTTTCCTTGAGCGCACGGGCATCGACCTGCCGGGCGAAGCCACCTCCGTCTATTTTGCGCTCGACAAGATGACGCAGTCCAACGTCGCCAGTGCGGCGTTCGGCCAGTCCTTCCAGGTCACGCCGCTTCAGGTCCTGACGGCGATCTCGTGCGTCGCAAACGGCGGCAAGCTCATGAAGCCGTACGTCGTGGCCAAGCAGCTCGACGCGGACGGCAACGTGATCGCGCAGACGAAACCTGTCGTCAAGCGCCAGGTGATCTCGGCGGAAACGTCCGCGAAGATGCGCGACATGATGGAAAGCGTCGTGCGTGAGGGCACGGGCAAAAACGGTTACGTGGCAGGTTACCGCGTGGCGGGCAAGACCGGTACGTCGGAAAACCTCGGTACGAACAAATACTGGGCGTCGTTCGCCTGCTTTGCACCCGCGAACGATCCGGAGATCGCCATGATCCTGGTGATCGACAACCCGCAGGGCGCGCACGGCGGCGGTGCTGTCGCGGCGCCGATCGCGGCGGGCATCCTCGAAAACGTGCTGCAGTATTTGAACATTGAACCGCAGTACACGCAGCAGGAGCTGGAGAAACTGGAGGTCATCGCCAAGAACGTGGTCGGTCTGGATGTGGGCGAAGCGCGCGAAAAGCTGCATGCGGACGGCTTCACGGTCAAGGTCAAGGGCAACGGCGATACGGTGCTCTCGCAGATCCCCTCCGGCGGACAGAGCGTGCCGCAGAAGGGCGCGATCATCCTGTTCACGTCCGAGGAGTCCAAGGCGGAGACGGTGGAAATGCCCGACCTTCTGGGCATGACGGTCAACGAAGCGACGAACCGCGCGCTGGCAGTCGGCATCAACATCAAGATCGCCGGCAATTCGCTGATGACCAGCGAGCTGCGTTCGTATGAGCAGAGCGTCGAAGCGGGAACGACCATCCCGTACGGCACCACGGTCACGGTGCACTTCAAGTCCTACATGGGCGTGACCGACGGCAACGAATAAACAGGCAAGGGGGCAGACGGAATGCTGCTGAAATCTCTGATCCAAAACGTGGAAGTCATCGGATCGAACGTGCCGCAGAGCACGCAGATCACGGCGGTGACGGACGACAATCGAAAAATCACGGCAGGGTGTCTGTTCGTGTGCATAGAGGGCAAAAACTTTGACGGCCACAGCGCGGCAGAGGATGCGCTGCGTGCCGGGGCTGCCGCTGTCGTTACGCAGCGGCCGCTTGGTCTTCCTGCGGAGATCACGGTGCCGAACACGCGCGCGGCATATGCGCGCCTGTGCGCGGGCTGGTTCGGCAATCCCGCCGAATCTCTGCGGCTGATCGGCGTGACCGGTACGAACGGCAAAACGACGAGCTGCTTCGTGCTGCACGACGTTCTCACGCGCTTCGGCGTCAAATGCGGACTCATCGGCACGGTCAAAAACTGCATCGGCGACGAGGAGATCCCCGCGACGCTGACGACGCCCGACCCGCTCGAGCTGCACAGCCTGTTCCGCCGCATGGCGGACGCCGGCTGCACGCACTGCGTGATGGAAGCGTCGTCGCAGGCGCTCGCGCAGTACCGGCTGGAGGGCGTGCATTTCGAGGCTGCGATCTTCACGAATCTGACGCAGGATCATCTCGATTATCACGGAACGTTTGAAAATTATCTGGAAGCAAAGCGCATGCTGTTTCTGCAGACGGAGCGCGCGATCGTCAATGCGGACGACGCGGCCTCGCAGCAGATCGTGCGCGACACGCCGTGCTCCGTCGTGACGTTCTCGGCCTTGCGCGACGAGGCGGACTACACGGCGAAGAACACGCGCATTTCGACCGCGGGCGTGGAATACGAGCTGGTCAGCGCCGAGCGCATCGGCCGCGTGCGGTTCCGCGTTCCGGGCGGCTTTTCCGTCTACAATTCCATGGGCGTGATCGTCTGTCTGACGCAGCTGGGGTATCCCTTCCAGGAGATCCTGCGCGCCGTCGCGCAGTTTGAATCGGTTCCCGGCCGCATGGAGATCGTGCCGACCGACACGCCGTACACGGTCGTGATCGACTACGCGCACACGCCGGACGCACTGGAAAACGTGCTCAAAACGCTGCGGCAGATCACCGACGGCAAGGTGTTTGCGGTGTTCGGATGCGGCGGCGACCGCGACAAAACGAAACGCCCGATCATGGGAAGCATCGCGGCGGCAAACGCCGACGTGGTGATCGTCACGTCCGACAACCCGCGCACGGAGGACCCCGAGGCGATCCTCGACGACATCATGGAAGGCATCCAGAAGCCGAAGTGTACGGTTTACCGCATTTGCGACCGCAGGGAAGCGATCGCCAAGGCGATGAAGAAGGCCAAGGAGGGCGACGTGATCCTGCTTGCGGGCAAGGGACAGGAAACGTACCAGATCATCGGACATGAGAAACACCATATGGACGAACGCGAGATCGTAGCGCAGATCCTGAACGCATAACGGAGGAATCCTTTTGAAAGAACTGACCATTCGTGAGATCGCCGAAGCCGTGCAGGGGACGGCGGCGTTCGACGGCGTCGTGCGGGACGTCTGCATCGACAACCGCGCATTGACGCCGGACTGCCTGTTCGTCTGCATCGAGGGCGAGCGCTTTGACGGCCACACGTTTGCCGAAAACGCTCTGCAGAACGGCGCGTCGGCGGTGCTGTGCGCGCGCGATCTGGGTCTTGCGCGGCAGATCCTCACGGACGACACGCGCAAGGCGCTGCTGCGGCTTGCCCGATATTACAGAAGTCTGTTCGATATTCCCGTCGCTGCGGTGACCGGCAGCGTCGGCAAGACCACCGTGAAGGAAATGACGGCGGCCGTGTTCGCGAGCAGATACCGTACGGTCAAAACCGAGGGAAACCTCAACAACGAGATCGGTCTGCCGCGCACGCTGTTTCGTCTGGACGCGGATACGGAGGCCGCCGTGATCGAGATGGGCATGAACCACTTCGGGGAGATCTCCCGTTTGTCGCGCACGGCGATGCCCACGATGGGCACGATCGGCAACATCGGCGTCTCACACATCGAAAACCTCGGCTCGCAGGAGAATATCCTCAAAGCGAAGCTGGAGATCCTGGACGGCATGGCGGAGAACGCGCCGCTGATCCTCAACGGCGACGACCGGCTGCTGTACGGCGCCAAGATCGCCGGACATCCCGTGTACTATTATGGTATAGACAACAAATACTGCCGCTTCAAGGCGTACGGCATCGAATCGACGCCGGAAGGAACGCACTTTACGCTGGACTTCGGCTGCTGCGAACAGCGCATAGCGCTTCCCGCGATCGGGAAACATAACGTATACAACGCGCTCGCGGCGTTCGCGGCGGGCTTTCTGATCGGCGTATCGCCCGAGGAGGCCGCCGAAGCGCTTTTAAGGTACGAGCCCGCGGGCATGCGCCAGCGCATGCGCAGCGTGGCAGGCGTCTGCTTCATCGAGGACTGCTACAATGCGAGCCCCGATTCCGTGCGCGCTGCTTTCGGTACCCTGCGTGAGATACAGGCAAAGCGCCGCATCGCCGTGCTGGGCGATATGCTCGAGCTGGGCAGCATTTCGGACGAAGCGCACCGACAGAGTGGTGTCCGTGCAGCCGAGGCCGGTACGGACGTCCTTCTGACCTACGGAAGTCAGTCGGAAAAAACGGCTGCAGCCGCACGTGAGAACGGCATGACGCAGGTCAGAAGCTACGCGGACAAATCCGCGCTCGCGCAGGATCTTCTCGGGATGCTGCACGAGGGCGACGCGGTGCTTGTCAAGGGCAGCCGCGGCATGAAACTGGAAGAAATTCTGCAAAAGATATACGAGGAGATGGGTGCATGAACCGCATAGTCGCAGACGTTTTGGCGGCAGTTCTTTCCTTCGGCGTTACGGCGTCGCTGGGATTCGTCGTGATCCCGTGGCTGCATAAGCTGAAGTTCGGTCAGAAGATCCTGGACATCGGTCCCGCGTGGCATAAGAAAAAGGAAGGCACGCCGACGATGGGCGGCATCCTCTTTATCGTGGGTACGCTGGCTGCCGTGATTGTGACGCTCGTGACCGATAAGCTCGCGGGCGGCGATATCTTGGCGGGCGACTATCCCGTTCCGCTCGAGATCCGCTCCAAGATCATCGCCGGCATCCTGATGGCGGTCGGCTTCGGACTGATCGGCTTCGCGGACGACTACGTCAAGATCGTCAAAAAACGCAATCTCGGTCTGACGATCCCGCAAAAGACCGTGGCGCAGATCCTCGTCATGGCGGCGTACCTCGTCAGCCTTTACATGAGCATGAACCGCAAACCGTATATGTTCATCCCGTTCGTCGGCAACGTGGAAATGGGGATCTTCTTCTGGATCTTCGGCGCGTGCGTGATCTACGCCGCGATCAACGCGGTCAACTTCACCGACGGCATCGACGGCCTGTGCTCCAGCGTGACGCTGTCGGCAGCCGCGGCGCTGCTCGTGATCGCCGCCATGCGGGGTCTCTTCGGCGTGAGCCTGGTCGCGGCGGCACTGCTGGGCGGCTGCGCGGGATTCCTCGTCTGGAACCATTACCCGGCGAAGGTGTTCATGGGCGATACAGGCTCGATGTTCCTCGGCGGTATGGTCGTCGCGCTCGCTTACGCGGTCGGCTGCCCGCTCATCCTGCTGCCGGTCGGCATCATCTACGTGATCGAAGGGGCGTCGGACGTCCTGCAGATCGGTTATTTCAAGCTTACCCACGGCAAGCGCATTTTCAAAATGGCGCCGATCCACCATCATTTTGAAATGTCCGGCTGGAGCGAAAAAAAGATCGTGACGGTCTTTACGCTCGTCAATCTCGTCGGCTGCGCGGTCGGCATCCTGCTGATGGCATTCGGCTGATCCGGAACCGCGCCGCGCAAACAGATCGGAGGGGCATATGTACCAAAAACTGAAAAAGTGGTTCCAGCCCGGTTCCCTCGATACGGTTTTTCTGCTGATCGTCTTCGCTTTGTTGACGGTCGGCATCGTCATGATGTTCTCGGCCAGCTACGTGTCCGCGAGCTATAAAATGCACAATCCTTACTACTACTTCATCCGGCAGATCGCGTTTGCCGTTTTGGGGATCGCCGTCATGTTCGTGGTCTCGCGCATCCGTCTGGAGCTGTTCAAGCGCTGGTCGCTGTATCTTCTGGCGGTCTGTGTCGTGCTGCTGATCGTGGTTCTGATCAAGCCGATGACGATCAGCGAAAAAGAGGACTTCCGGCGTTGGCTGAGCATCCCGCACGTGATCTCCTTCCAGCCGTCGGAGGTGGCGAAGCTGGGACTGATCCTGTTCTGCGCGCGTGCGCTCAGCGACCGCGTCAAGGCGCAGCGCAAGCTTGGTCAGCAGGATTATTCCATCCGCATCTGTCTTGCGGTGACGATGCTGCTGTGTCTGCTGGTCATCCTCGAGCGCCATCTGTCCGGCACGATCCTGATGCTCGGCATCGGCGCGGTCATGCTCGTTCTGGGCGGCGTCAAAAAGAAATGGATCATTTTCGTGCTGGGCGCGGTGGTTTTCGGTGTCCTGCTGTTTCTGATGCTCAAGGAAAAGCTGATCGACATGCTGCCGATCAAAGAGTATCAGAAGGCGCGTATCCTCGCGTGGATGGATAAGGAATCCGACCCGACGGGCAGCCGCTGGCAGACGAACCAGTCGCTGTACGCGATCGGTTCCGGCGGCTTGTTCGGCTTGGGACTCGGACAGTCGAAACAGAAATTTTTATACATGCCCGAGCCGCAGAACGACTTCGTGTTTGCGATCGTCTGCGAGGAGCTCGGCTTCGTGGGCGCGGTCATCATCCTGGCGGCATTCGCTGTGCTGATCTGGCGCGGCTTCGATATCGCCATGCGCAACAAGGATCGCTTTTCCGCGCTCGTCGTCATGGGCGTCATGTCCCACGTCGGCATGCAGGTCATTCTGAATATTCTCGTCGTGACCGACACCATCCCGAACACGGGCATCGGTTTGCCGTTCTTCAGCTACGGCGGCTCGTCGCTCGTGATGCTGCTTGCGGAGATGGGCATGGTGCTGTCGGCGTCACGCGCGTCTCAGATACGAAAAAGATAGGAAAGAGGAAAAGTTATGCTGCGAGGAAAACGGATCCTGTTTGCGACCGGCGGAACCGGCGGACACATCAATCCCGCGCTTGCCGTTGCGGGCTACATCCGCAGACAGGAGCAGGACACGCAGATCCTGTTCGTCGGAACGGCGGAAAAGATGGAGGCCAAGCTCGTGCCTGCCGCCGGATTTGATTTCCGGACCATCGACATTTCCGGCTTTCAGCGTTCGCTCAGCTGGACGAATCTCAAGCGCAATCTCGGCACGCTCACGAAGCTGCTGCGCGCCTCGTCGCAGGCGAAGAAGATCCTGCGCGAGTTCAAGCCCGACGTCGTCGTGGGATTCGGCGGATACGTCAGCGGCCCGGTGCTGCGCATGGCGGCAAAGATGGGCATCCCCACGGCTATCCATGAACAGAACGCCTATCCGGGCGTAACGAATAAAACGCTCTCGAAGCGCGTGGACGCGGTCATGCTGACCGTGCAGGCGGCGGAGAAGTATCTCAAGCCGAAAAACCCATGCATCCTGACGGGACTGCCCGTACGCGGCGAGATCGTGGAAGCGGATCGCGACTTTGCCCGCGCGGAGCTCGGACTGGACGAGCGTCCGCTCGTGCTGTCGATGGGCGGCAGCCTCGGCGCGCGCGCCATCAACGAAGCCGTGGTCGATCTGATCGCCGCGAAAGCGCCGCAGGGCGACTGCTGGTTCCGCCATGCCTACGGGCAGTACGGCAAATGGGTGCCGGACAAGCTGCGTGAGAAGGGGATCGATCCCGACGCGACGGAGAACGTGACGGTTCTGGAATACATCCGCGATATGGACAGATGCCTTGCGGCTGCGGATCTTGTGATCTGCCGCGCAGGCGCGTCGAGTCTGTCGGAGTTTGAGGCGGTCGGACGCGCGTCGATCCTGATCCCGTCGCCCAACGTGGCCGAGAATCACCAGTACCACAACGCCATGGCGCTCGTGAACAACGGCGCCGCGGTGCTGATCGAAGAAAAAGATCTGACCGGCGAACGGCTGACCGAAGAAGTGAACGCGCTGCTTTCGGACCCCGAACGGCTGCGCGCTCTCGGCGAGAACGCCAAAAAAATGGCGATCCCCGACACGGTGGAACGCATCGCAAATATCCTCTCCGACCTGGCCGGAGAATCCTGACACCCGTCCGCGGTCTTTCGCATAGGATGAACCGAGAAACAATTCGGCGATTCTACGCGAAAGGGTGCGTTTGCGGATGGAACAACTGGTCATCGAAGGCGGCAGACGACTGGAAGGCGAGCTGGAAGTGCAAGGCTCCAAAAACAGCGCGCTGCCGATCCTGGCGGCGGCGGCCGTCACGGGAGAAACTTCGATTCTGAGGCATTGTCCGCGTTTGCGCGATACGGACGCCGCCATGCGGATCCTGCGGTATATCGGCTGCGAAGCCGAACGCGCGGGCGACGCGGTGATCGTCCGATCCGACGCGCCCAAACGCTGGGATATCCCGGACGATCTGATGCGCGAAATGCGCTCATCCATTATTTTTCTCGGCGCTTTGCTGTCGCGTTTCGGCAGAGCGGAGTTGTCCGCACCGGGCGGATGCGACATCGGGCTGCGACCGATCGATCTGCATCTGTCGGCTTTGTCTGCGCTGGGCGTGCAGACCGAGGAACGCTGCGGCAGGCTTTGCTGCAGCGCGCCGAACGGACTGCGCGGCGCGTCCGTTACGCTCCCGTTTCCGTCGGTGGGCGCAACGGAAAACGCCATGCTCTGCGCCGTGTGCGCCGACGGAGAAACGGTGATCCGCAACGCCGCGCGCGAGCCGGAGATCTGCGATCTGGCGGCGTTTCTGACCGGCAGCGGCGCATCCGTCCGCGGCGCCGGAACCGATACGGTGACGGTGAGACCGGCGGAAACGTTCCGTGCGACGGAATATACGATCATGCCCGACCGGATCATGGCGGCGAGCTTTCTTGCGGCGGCTGCCGTGACAGGCGGCAAGGTGTGTCTGCGGCGGGCGGCGCCGCAGTATCTCGTGCCTGTTTTGCCGTATTTTGAACAGGCGGGCTGCGTAATCAAGGTCTCGGGCGAGGACGTGCTGCTGCACGCGCCGAACCGACTGCGCAGCGTCAGGCTCGTGCGCACGATGCC
>CADAGA010000026.1 GCA_902787275.1 Oscillospiraceae bacterium
GGACGATACGAGCATAGACGCCGTGACCATCGCTGTACCCGATCAGCAGCACCGGAAGATCTCCTGCGATATGCTGCGCGCAGGCAAGCACGTGCTGTGCGAAAAGCCGCTTGCGCTCAAGCGCGAGGACGTCCGGGCGATCATCGACGCCGCGGATGCGTCCGGTCGCATGTTCATGGTCGGCCAGATCTGCCGCTTCACGCCCGCATTTGAAAAGGCGAAGGAACTCGTGGAGACCGGCACGATCGGCGACGTTTATTACGTCGAGTCCGAATATGCCCACGACTACATGATGCTTTGCGACACGTGGCGTGCCGATCCGGACCGCCACGGCGTGATCGGCGGCGGATGCCACGCGGTCGATCTGCTGCGCTGGATCGCGGGTGATCCGACGGAGGTGTTCGCGTACGGCACGCACAAGCTGCTGCCGCAGGTGCCGTATGACGACGCGACGATCGCCGTGCTGAAATTCCCGAACGACGTGATCGGCAAGGTTTTCGTATCCACGGGCTGCAAGCGCGACTATACCATGCGCACGCTGATCTACGGCACGAAGGGCACGATCATCTGCGACAACATGTCGCCGGAAATGACGCTCTTCACCGTCGGTGCCGACGACATGGCGCACGAGCCGCAGATCCTTCCCGTCACGGTCAATAACCACAACGCCGCAAAGGAGTTCGAGGTATTTGCCGATGCGATCCGCAGCGGCAGACCGGTGATGACCGACGCGCGCGAGGGCGCAAAGACGGTCGAGGTTTGTCTCGCCATCATCGAATCGGCTGCATCGGGCGCGGTCGTCCGTCCGGATTACGCATTTTAAGCGCGGCGGGGCAGGCAAAAAACACTTGACAAACCCCGCGCGCTTTGCTACAATAACTACGCTGTTCCCGCAAAGGGAACACGAAACGGAAGCGTATCGAAGTGGTCATAACGGGCCTGACTCGAAATCAGGTAGCCTTCACGGGCTCGTGGGTTCGAATCCCACCGCTTCCGCCAGACAGAGCTTCCGGTTTTCTGTAAATCGGAAGTTCTGTTTTTTATTTTCGTATTTTTGAGATCGGAGCGTTGTATGGTACGGGTATTCATGGATGGGGAAACCTTCACCGCCGAAATCGGAGAGCGTCTGTCGGACGTCCTGATCCGCGCAGGCGTGGAGATCTCCATGCCCTGCGGCGGCAGAGGTACCTGCGGCAAATGCCGTGTGACGGTGGACGGCAGGCAGGAGCTTGCGTGCCGGTATATCCTTTCGTCCGACGTGTCCCTGGAGCTTCCGCAGCAGGAGGACGTCGTCTCGCCGACGCCCGTGCCGCAAACGACGCGGCGGCCCGCGCAGACCGCACTGGCGCTCGATCTCGGCACCACCACGCTGGCGCTGGCGCTTGTCTCTGCGGAGGACGGACAGGCCGTGCGCATCGTGACGCGCACGAATCCGCAGCGCGCGTTCGGAGCGGACGTGATGAGCCGCATCGCGTATTGCCGCGAGCACGGCGTGCGTCTGCTGCAATCGACGGTCGTGACGGCGATCGGCGAAATGCTGTGTGAGCTGGACGCACCCGAAGTGCAGACGCTGTACGTTGCGGGCAACACGACCATGCTGCATCTGCTGTTCGGCGCCGATCCGTCCGATATGGGCGTTTTTCCGTATACGCCTGTCTTTCTGGAGAGCCGGACGGCGTCCGGCGAGAGTCTGGGACTTTCCGGCGTCGGGAGCGTGATCTCCCTGCCGTCGGCGTCGGCGTTCGTCGGCGCGGACCTGACCGCGGGACTGAACGAGATCGGGCTGCCGCCGCAGGGGAAATACCGGCTGCTCGTCGACCTCGGCACGAACGCGGAGATCGTTCTGTTCTCGCGCGAGGCTGCGCTCTGTACCGCCGCCGCTGCGGGACCGTGCTTTGAGGGCGCCGGCATCTCGTGCGGGATGAGCGCGTCCGCAGGCGCGATCTGCGCCTATTCCGCAGAAGGGTATCGCACGGTCGGCGACGCGCCTGCCGCGGGGATCTGCGGGACGGGTCTCGTCGATGCGATCGCGCATCTGGTGCGAAACGGAACGATCGATCAAACGGGTTATATGGAGTGCGGGACGGTCGAGCTCGCGCCGGGCGTCACGCTGACGCAGAAGGACGTGCGGCAGGTGCAGCTGGCCAAATCGGCGGTCTGTGCCGCGATCCGCACGCTGATGAAAAAACAGAACGTGCGCATGGACGACGTTGACGTGCTGTACGTTGCCGGCGGCTTTTCGGTCAGGATCGATCTCGACAACGCCGCAGAAATCGGACTCCTGCCGCCGGAGCTGCGCACAAAGTGCGTCGCGCTGGGCAACAGCAGTCTGGCCGGCACGATCAGATACGCCTGTGAAAAGAACGATCTTTCCCCGTATCTCGATCCGATGCGGTACGTCGATCTTGCGGCCGATCCGTACTTCTCGGAATTGTTTATGGATAATATGACGTTTTGAGGGTCTGAAGCAAACCGGACGGAAACGACGCCCCGCAAAACAGAAAAAATACAGAGCTTCTCTCTCAAGCGAAAGAGAAGCTCTGTATTTTTGCGTGAATCGCGCTTTACAGTTCCGTTAGGGAGCGGAACGTGTATCCCATCTGACGTGCCGTGTCGATGATGTCCGCCATGGCCGCGGCGTTGTCAGGCGAAACGGCGTGCAGCAGGATGACCGCGCCGGGATGCAGCCGTGCTGTCACGGTACGGTACGCGTAATCGGCGCCTTTCGGATTGGACGTGTCCCAGTCGGCATATGCGCTCGACCAGAACACCGGCGTATAGCCGAGCGATTCCACCAGATCGAGCGCGTTTTCACTGTACGCGCCCTCGGGAAAGCGGAAATACGTGCTGCTGTAGCCGAAATTCGTGCGCAGCTCGTTCTCGACCGCCTCCAGCTCCTTGGCCATCCTCGTTCGGCTGATGGAGGAGAAGTCGGGATGCGTGTCGGAGTGGTTGCCGACGACGTGCCCCTCTTCGATCATACGCGCGACGAGCTGCGGCTGCTGGCGGATGTGATAGAGCGTGCAGAAGAACGCGGCAGGCACCTGCTTGTCGCGCAGCACGTCAAGGATGTGCGCCGTGTTTCCGTTTTCAAACCCGCAGTCGAACGTCAGATAGAGGACTTTTTCCTGCGTGTCCGCGTCGTAGATCACGGCTTTGCTGCCCATTCTGCGCAGCTCCTCCTGACCGTTTACGGAAATCGCGTTCGGCTGTTCGTTTTTCGGGACACCGAAGCTGTGGTCGATCCGCCTGGTCGAAAGACCGCGCGTGTTGTCCGGATCGGTCACGGTATAGCGGATCTCCGGCAGGGGAAAGCGGTTCGTGTACGTGCCGCGCGATCCGGCGTCCGGCGCACTTGTCGCAGCGGTCGCGGCGGCCGTCGTCGTTTCAGTCACGACCGGCTCCGTCTGCGTCAGCGTCGTTGCAGCGGCAGGCAGCGCAGTCTGCGGCTCGGTGTTCGTTTCGATCCGCGTTTCGGGGTCAGTTTCTTCGAGCGGCGCATGGGAGCGTCGTATCCATTCGCCGGCAAGCACGACGGCGGCAATCAGAACAATGACGAGTGCAAAGACGGGCAGTTTCTTTTTCATCACAAAACATCCTTTCGTTTTGCGAATAGTATATGCAGCTTTGCATAAAAAAACAGGGCGTCGTCCTGTGACGCCCTGTCGGAACAGCGCTGATTAGCTGCGCACGTCGCTCCAGATCTGGCCGATCGTCTTGAAGAACTCGCCGATGGAAACCACGGACAGCACCTGCTTGAGTGCGGGCAGGAAGTTCTTCCATACGTCATTGCCGACGATCGTCTTGAGCAGACCGCCCCACAGAGTGAAGAAGTTCGTCAGCAGAGTGACGGGGTCAGCAAGAGAATTGTCCACCTGACCGGTGCCGCTGTCAGCAGCGGCAGCCACGACGGCTTCCTGCGTCGGCAGCGTTGCAGCCGAAGCAAAGAAAGAGGGGATCAGGGTGAGCATCATGATCATGCAAAGGAAAATAGCAGTAAACTTTTTCATCTGAGTTCTCCTT
The DNA here is from genome assembly GCA_902787275.1 of Oscillospiraceae bacterium. Classification (GTDB taxonomy): domain Bacteria; phylum Bacillota; class Clostridia; order Oscillospirales; family Acutalibacteraceae; genus UBA1425. Next base: position 4,024 of record CADAGA010000026.1, read on the forward strand.
TCTTATTTCGTGCCGATAATGCGCATGAAGGTTTCGACAGTCTGCGCCAGAACCTTGAGAATCGCTGCCCAGTCGGCGCCCTTCAGCAGACCAACGATGATGTCAAATATTTTCTCCATGATAGTACCTCCTGTTAAAGATTTTTTCGTATGTAGGAAATGATCTTTCCCACTTCACTGTCCGGCGAGATGATCGCTGCCTTGGGAACCAGACCGCCGTCGGACAGCGCGGTATAGATTCCCCATCCCACGGTAGCGAGCACAACCGACACACACGCATACCGGAAGCATTTGTCATAGAATACGGACTTTTTCAGACCTGATCCCTCCGAACGCAACGCGGTATTTGTGAAATATCAAACTCTATTATAGTACGAATAAATCAAAAAGTCAACCGGTAATCCGAGGGAATCCGGCTGACTTTGTAATGTTTTTGTAAACTCTTGCGGATTATTTGCTCGGGATAATGTTTTTCAGCGACTGGAAAAGCTGATCCAGAAGATCCTTGAAGTTGCCGCCGCTGAGCATTTTGATGATCGTCACGAGCGACGTGACCAGGATTGCGAGAACCTGCGCATAGTTCACGTTTTCGGGGTTCAGCAGCGACCAGAAGTCCCAAACGGCTTCCGAACCGTTGCCGGCTTCTTCAGCGAACGCAAACGTGGTACACAGGAACGCAAGCGTCAGGACACAGAGCAGAACAGAGAAGATTCTTTTTTTCATGATTTGGTACTCCTTTCAACTTTTCGTGATCAATTTATCGTCCGCGGCTTCGCCGAGATCGGCGTCGCCGGCAGGCAGCTTTTCGCTGGCGCATGCAGATGCAAGCTCGATCTGACGGTTGACGTCGTCCTTCCCGCGGTGGCGGTAGGGAAGCACGCGCAGCACGGCGTACATGATGAATCCGCCGACGAAGTTCATCACGATGTCGCCCATGGTGTCCATCAGCGCGAAGCGTTCGCGGAATACCTCGGGGTCCTTGATCGGGAACATCTGGAAGATATTCCGCCAATCGCCGCCGGCATCCTGCAGCGCGATCGAATAATTCCAATGCTGCGCGTCGCCGCCGAAGAACTGGTCGTAAACGAACTCGAACAGCTCCCAGCCGCTGGCGAGCACGAATCCGAATCCCAGTGCGCACAGCGCGGCGATTTGCGGCGGGCACGTCTTTTTGTGCTTGAGCTGCATGGCGCAGACGAACTCATAGCCGATATACACGCCTTCGGCCGTGCCTGTGGCGTGCAGGATCTTGTCATACATCGGCAGGACGTAGTACAGATTCAGGTAAGCGCCGCCGAAGGAGCCGAGCAGGAAGCCCAGCGCGGTGATGTTCTGAAAGCGCGGAGAAAAATGGCGCAGCAGGCTGTTTTTCGGGAAGAGCTGGATGATCTCGTAGGCGAACATCCCGACGAGATTCGCAGCGATCTGGATGGGCGGATTGCTGCCGTTGTAATCGCGGCCGTTGCGGATCGTGTCGATCAGGGCGTAGATCATCAAACCCCGCATGATCCACCAGTAGACCAGCTCCCATTTTCTGACGTTTTGAAAGATTGCGGCAAAGTAATCGTGAACGCGGTTATTCATCGCTTTTCCTCATAATTCGATTATTTTTATCCATTATAGCAGGTTCGTTACGCAGAATCAATACGTTTTGCGCCGGTTTTACACTTTACAGCGCAGGAAATATGTTGTATAATTAGTATATTATTCTGGGAAAGGTGTAACTATGGCAGCTACGGACAGACCGATCGACCGCGCGGCAAAGGTGCAGCAGCCGGTCAAAAAACAACCGCAGCAGAAACCGTTCCGGTGGGGATGGATGCTGCTGCTTGTGACGCTGTTCCAGCTTTTTTCGTTCATCCCGACGGCGTTTGCCGACGGCGTATTCAACGAAACGCTGGGGCTGGTCTTTGCCGTTTACATCGTTGCGGAGTGGTTCTATCTGTTTTTGGCGCGGCTGATCACGCAGCGCAGCGACTTCCCGCTGGAGATCCTGGCGTTCTTCCTGTCGGGGATCGGGCTGACGGTTTGCGCGAGCATCCATGAGAGCTACGCTGTCAAGCAGCTCATCGCGATCGGGCTGGGCGTCGCGAGCTTTGCGATCCTGACGTTTCTGCTGCGCAGCACGGAGCGCGCGATGTTTTTGCGCATGCCGCTCGCCTTTGCGGCGGTGGGACTGCTGGCGCTCAACCTTCTGCTCGCCAAGACGACGAACGGCGCGCTGAACTGGATCTCGCTCGGCTCGTTCTCGTTTCAGCCGTCGGAGCTGGTGAAGGTGGCGTTCATCTTTGTCGGTGCGGCGACGCTGGAAAAGCTGCAGGCGACGCGTTCGCTGACGAAATACGTCATCTTTTCGATCGGCTGTGTCGGCGCGCTGTTCCTGATGCGTGACTTCGGCGCGGCGCTGATCTTTTTCTTTACGTTCATCCTGATCGCGTTCATGCGCTCGGGCGATTTCCGCACGCTCGTCCTGATCAGCGCGGCGGCGCTCATGGGCGCGCTGCTTATCATTTACTTCAAACCCTACGTGGCCAACCGTTTCGCGACGTACCGGCACGTTTGGGAATACGTCAACGACAAGGGATTCCAGCAGACGCGCGTGCTGATCTATTCTGCCAGCGGCGGCCTGCTCGGGCTGGGCGTGGGAAACGGCAAGCTTCGGACGGTTTTCGCGGCATCCACCGACCTCGTGTTCGGCATGATCTGCGAGGAGTGGGGACTGCTGCTCGGCGTTCTGATCCTGTTCGTCTTTGCGGTCGTGGCGGTCTACGCCGTGCGCGGCGCGCGCAAAAGCTCTTCCACGTTCTACTCCATCGCGGCGGTTTCCGCGGCGGGTATGCTCCTGTTCCAGCTTGCGCTGAACGTGTTCGGCATTACCGATCTTCTGCCCATGACGGGCGTGACGCTGCCGTTCATCAGCCGCGGCGGCACGAGCCTGATCTGCGCGTGGTCGCTGTTCGCATTCATCAAGAGCGTCAGCTTCAACATCGGCGACGTCAAGCCCTACCGCGGCAGAAAGGGAAAGGGGTGAGCGCATGAACAAAACGACGAGGCGCGGTTATGCGCTGATCCCGGTCATCCTTGCGTTTCTGGCGGGTACGGTCATTCTGATCTTCCAGTTTGCCGTACACGGCGCTGCATGGTCGTCGAACCGCGCGAACGCGCATTTGTTCAAATCCGGCAGTCTTTCAACGGCAGGCACGATCTTTGATACGACCGGCAAGACGCTCGCCAAAACGGTGAACGGCAAGCGCGTATTCAACAACAGCCGTGCCGTGCGCAAGGCGACGCTGCACGTCGTCGGCGATCCGCTCGGGATGATCTCGACCGGCGCCCACGCGGCATATAAGAGCAAGCTCTCCGGCTACAGCTTCATTGACGGGATCTATTCCATTCAGAAATACGGCAGAGGCAACGACCTGACGCTTGCCGTTTCCGCCGACGCCTGCGCCGCGGCGTGGAACGCGCTGGGCGGCTACAACGGCGCGGTCGGCGTATTCAACTACAAGACCGGCGCGCTGCTGTGCAGCGTGTCTGCGCCGAGCTTTGACGTAAACGATCCGCCTTCAGACCCGAACAAGCTCGACGGCGTTTATCTCAACCGTCTGTTCTCCGGCGTATATACGCCCGGCTCCACGATGAAGATCGTGACCGCGCTTTGCGCGCTCGAAAATATCCCCGACATCGAGAGCAGGACCTTTACCTGCACCGGCAGGATGCAGGTCGGCGGCGGGGAAGTGGTCTGCATGGGCACCCACGGCGAGATCGGCTTCCAAAAGGCGCTGAACAAATCCTGCAACTGTGCGTTCGCGCAGATCGCGCAGCTTCTGGGACCCGAAAAGCTGATGGCGACGGCGCAGTCGCTCGGCTTCAATCTGCCGATCAAAACGGACGGCATCCAGCTTGCGATCAGTTCGTTCGACGTGCGCAGAGCCGACGCGCTCGGCCTTTCCTGGGCAGGCGTCGGACAGTACGATACGCTCGTCAATCCGTGCCATATGATGATGATCGCCGGCGCGATCGCGGCGGGCGGACAGGGCGTGCAGCCATACGTGATCCGCTCCATGCAGAGCCCGTCCGGCGTGACGATCTACAAAGCCATGACGCGCAATTCGCAGATCGTGATCCCTGCGGCAAACGCACAGAAGCTGCGGCAGATGCTGCGCACGAACGTGACGGAACAGTACGGCGACAGCCGGTTCCCGAATCTGCAGATGTGCGGCAAGACCGGCACGGCGGAGCTGGACGGCAAGACGTCGCACTCGTGGTTCGTCGGGTTCTCCATGCGGGACGATCTGCCGCTCGCGGTGGTCGTCGTGGCGGAGAACGCCGGTTCCGGCGCGGGCGTGGCGATGAACACCGCCAATGCGGTGATGCAGTCGCTGCTCTACAACAAGATTCGATAAGGAAGGGTGACGAAGATGTTCCGACGCTGTTACGGCTGTATGCGCGAGCTGCCTGCCGCGGACGAGCGGTGTCCGCATTGCGGGTATGACCGGCGTGCCGTTACCTTCAACCGGAATCATTTGACGCCGGGGTCCGAGCTGAGCGGCCGCTACGTGATCGGCCGTGCGCTGGGACTCGGCAGTTTCGGAAATACGTATATCGGCTGGGACACGCAGGAGAACGTGTGCGTCACGATCAAAGAATTTTTGCCCAGCATGTTCGCCTATCACCGTGCGGGTGACCAGCAGGTGCAGTTCTATTCGCCCGAGGGACGTACGCTTTTTGAGAAAGGTCTGCAGACGTTCTGTGAGGAAACGTCCGTCCTGCAGCGCCTGACGGAGGCGGAGAGCATCAGCCGCATCATTGACTACGTGTCGGAAAACGGAACGGGTTACGCGGTGATGGAATACCTGAGCGGCGAAACGCTCAAGGCGCATCTGGCGCAATGCCGGACGATGGAATTCAGCGAGGCGATGGACGTGCTCGCACCCGTTCTGCGCACGCTCGATCTGGTGCATACGAGCGGTCTGCTGCACCGCGACATTTCTCCCGATAATATCTTCCTGTGCGACGACGGACGCGTCAAGCTGCTGGACTTCGGCTCGGCGCAGTTTGACCTGCTGCAGGACAGCGAAGGGCTTCCCATGGTGCTCAAGCACGGTTACGCGCCGCTCGAGCAGTACGTGCCGCATATGCTGGCAGGTCCGTGGACGGACGTGTTCGGCGCAGCGGCGACGCTGTATAAAATGATCACGGGCATCGTGCCGCCTGACGTGATGCAGCGCCAGCGCAAGGATAAGATCATCCCGCCGTCCGACGTGGACTGTGCGATCCCCGAGGGCGCAGAGGCGGCGCTGATGCGTGCGCTTTCCCTGCAGCCGGAGGACAGATACGCCACGGCGCAGGCATTTCTGAACGCGCTGACGGAAGGGGAGGACGCGCAGCGGGAGCTGAAGCGTCTGCCAAAGGCCGTCTGGTTCGCGCTGATCGCGGTGCTGGCAGTCGCGGCCGTGTGCATGGCCGTGTTTATTGCCGGCAGGAACCGTCCGAAACCGCCTGTCGCCGAAACGACAGCGCCGATCGAGGAGACGACCGCGCTGCCTGTGGTGCAGGACGACCTGCCGATCACGTATTACGAGAGCTTTTCGCCGGACGCGATAGAGCCGGTGCGCACCTCGGACGGCGCCGCGGTCTCACTGCCGTATGCCGTCTTTTCCAAAAACGGAAAGAAGGGGCTTGTTGCGGGAAACGGTACCGTTGTGCTGGACGCCGAGTATGCTTCCGTCGTCTGGGACACGGCGCAGCAGAAGCTGCTGCTCGACGGCAAGACCTGCTGGGACGAACAGTCCGGCAAGACGCAGCCGACGGTGTTCACGCCGGTCGAGGGCGCAGTCGATCTGTCCGGCAGCAAGTATCAATATGATGGCATTCTGACCCGCGTGACGAAAAACGGCGTGCGTATCCCGCAGACTGCGGCCGAAGGCTCGTTCCTGGTCGGACCGCCGTACGGGATCGTCACGCGCGGTTCTCTGCTCGTGGAATCGGTCTATGATAAAGCGACGCCGCTCTCGTGCGGCGTGAGCGCAATGTATAAAGACGGAAAGTGGACGTATTACAACGCGTTCGGCGTCGATCTGTTCGGCCGCAGTTTCGACGGCAGTATCTTCCCGGATGGGACGCCGTATTCGTTCAGCGAGGGTTACGTGCCCGTATACGACGAGGAAAGCCTGCTCTGGGGCTATGCCGACACGTCGGGCAGCACGGTCGTGCCGCCGATGTTCACGTTGGCGCTGCCGCCCGTGCAGGGTACCGCATGGGTCCGCACCGACAAGGGGTTCGGCACGCTGTCCTTCTCGCACGACGAGCGGAAGCTCGCAGGCAAATGCGGCGAGAACGCGCAGTATTCGCTGTTGCCCGAGAGCGGGCTACTGGTCATCGACGGGTACGGCGCGATGTGGGATTTCAACGATGAGACCGTTCCGTGGCTGTCGCTGCGCAGCAAGATCCGCACCGTGCGCTTCGACGGCAGCATCTCCTACCTCGGCGCGTACGCGTTTGCGAACTGCACCGCGCTTTCGAGCGTGTCGCTGTCCGCGGATCTTCGGGATATCGGCCCGTTCGCATTCAGCGGATGCGGGATGCTGCGGACGATGAATCTGCCGCCCCAGGTCGTCACGGTCGGCGACGAAGCGTTCGCGCGCTGCGACGAGCTGACGGACGTCGTTCTGCCGCAGACGCTGCAGAGCCTGGGCTGGGGTGCGTTCCGCGGGGATACGGCGCTGCAGAGCGCGATCATTTCCGGCTCGCTGCCGCTGTCGGACTATGCGTTCTACGGCTGCACCGCGCTGACGACGGCCGAGCTGCCCGATGCGACGGCGATCGGCGTGAGCGCGTTTGAGGGGTGTACCGCCCTAACGACGGTCACGCTGCCTGCCAAGGCGTCCGCGATCGGAAGCCGCGCGTTCGCCGGGTGTGCGGCGCTGGAAAGCGTGCGCGTTCCGCTGGGCGTTGCGGCGGTCGAGGACGCGACGTTCGAGAATTGTGCCGCGCTCACGACGGTCACGCTGCCGGACGGCATGAAGTCCATCGGACAGGACGCGTTCTCCGGCTGCACTGCACTGAGCGGTGTTTCGCTGCCGCCGACGCTCACGCACATTGGCGCGCGTGCGTTCTATAACTGCCGCGGCTTGCAGAACGTGCTCGTTCCCGATTCCGTGACGCGCATCGACGAGTACGCGTTCGCCGGCTGTACGGGCGTTTCTTCGTTCGATCTCAAGGACACCGTGCAGATCCTCGGCTCGCACGTGTTCAACGGCTGGACAGCGCGTCAGAACATCTGGCTCAAGAATCCGCTTCTGAAGCGCTGGCTCGGCAATCCGTCCGGCTGGAGCGACGATTGGAACGCGGGCTGCTACGCCGCGATCTCGGCGGCATAATACAATGATTAAATAATCCGGCGGATCGGCGTGACCGACCTGCCGGATTATTATTTGGTTTCTTTTACCGCATCCCCGTGACGAAGATCTCGATCCCGATACCGATCAGGATCACGCCGCCGAGGATCTCTGCTTTGCCCGCAAGGCGCGTGCCGAACCGTTTGCCAATCTCCAACCCTGCAAGACAGATGCCGAATGTGACCGCGCCGATGGTGAGCGATTCGGCGAGCGCACCCTGCCACGGCGTTTCCGCGATTGTGAAGCCGACGGACAGCGCGTCGATCGACGTGGCGACGCCCTGCACCAGAAGCGACGATAACCGGGCAGCGGGGGGCGCGGCACTTTCGCTTTGCCTGTTCCGGATGCCTTCCAGCAGCATTTTGCCGCCGATATAGAGAAGCAGCGCCAGCGCGATCCACGGAATGAACCGCTGCACGGACGCAAAGAGCGTCGCGACCGTATGGACGCAGACCCAGCCGAGCATCGGCATCAGGAATTGGAACAGCGCGAACGTGCCCGCAACGGCACACATCCGCCGCGGCTTCATGAACGGCTCGTGCAGTCCGTTCGCCAGCGACACGGAGAACGCGTCCATCGCAAGACCCGCGCCGAACAGGATGCTGTTCAGAAAAAACGCCGCATTCCAGATCATCGCATCTTTCCTCCTCCCGGAAAAATATATTCTATTATATCACAGAAAAATCAGAAGAAAAGTATTGACATTTGTGTTTTTATCTGCTACAATACTTTCTGTTCCGAGCGAGAGTGGCGGAATCGGCAGACGCGCACGTTTGAGGGGCGTGTGTTCTTAACGTACGGGTTCAAGTCCCGTCTCTCGCACCATAGCGGAAGGACTATTTTGATACAATGTAGTTCTTCCGCTTTTATTTTTGCAACCGTTGATACATAAGGGATTGCGCCGCCTTCGCACAATTGAATACTGATATTTTCAACGCAGGAGAGCAGATTTCGACGCTCTTCTGCGTCTTTTTTGTTTTTTGCCGGAATTGATATTTGAAAAAATTGAAACCGGTTTCAAGTGGTTTCAAGGTGGTTTCAGGTGGTTTCAAAGGTGGTTTCAGGGTGGTTTCAAGGTAGTTTCAATTGTTCCGCTTTTATCGCTGTTCAAGATTTTAGAAAATTTTTTGAAATTTATCCTTACAAACGCCGTTTTCAACCACTAAATAGTGAGGGGGTGTTTAACACATGACGGAACAAGACAGAACAGCCATCATCACTATGAGGGAAAACGGTGCGTCCTTTTCAGCTATTGCAAGGACTCTCGATGTACCGCTTGGAACTGTAAAAACGGTATGCACCCGTGGGCAAAAAACAAATACTTTTACGGGAACATTCTGCCTGAATTGCGGGACTCCAATCAGGAACTCTTTACAAGGTAAACGCTTCTGCAGCCGACATTGTTATAACAAATGGTGGCATGCAAATCACAGCGTGCGAACTTTATACCACCAAACATGTCCTGTCTGCGGCAAAGAATTTGCTGTTAGCTCTAAGAAGAATCAGAAGTATTGCTCGATTGCCTGTTTTCAGGCGGGACGCAAGGCAGGTGGCGCACATGAATAAGGATTTATTCAGGTCGCTGCTGGCCTACAAGAGCATCATGGTGCAGGCGAAGGTTCTGCTGCAGCGAGGCATAATCACAAAACGAGAGTATACGCATTTTGATACAATGTTCACCAAAAAGTACGGTTTATCTTTGGATAGTATTTTCCGAGAAAACCGTTGATGTGTATGCGGTTTAGAGCAAGTATAGTGTCGGAGGTGAAATGAAATGCAGATAAAAAAACTACCGACCATACCAACGCTGCCGA
>CADAGA010000027.1 GCA_902787275.1 Oscillospiraceae bacterium
GAACCATTTCTTTTGGATTTCCATAATTCCCTCCTTAATATCGAACGAGAATGAACATAGACAGCGCGATGAGCGTCTGCGCCGCGTAGTACAGCACGGTACAGACGGATTTGAATACGACGGTTTTTTCGTGCATCTTGAAGCGCATCATGCCGAGCATGTAGTCCGAACACAGGAAACAGACGCCGCCGATCGGCGCGAGGATCATGGCGGGCGCATCCGGCAGCATGCGGATCGCAAGACCGGTCGCCTTGGTCAGCATCAGCGTGACGAGCAGGCAGTAGACGAACATCAGAACGAGCATCGGATCGATAGCCGGCTTTTTCAGCAGGATGATCAGCAGCATCACGCTGACGATCACCAGGAAAAGACCGATCTCGAAGCCGTTGAACCAGCTGATCTGAGGAAACAGTTTCTTTTGCGCCAGAGAGAAGGCGACGGCATACAGCGCGTGCCCGAGCGCGAAGCAGCAGCTCCCTGCGATAAAGTCTTTGGTGTGTTCGCTCCTGCCGAGGATATAGTCGCCGACGTAGCAGGCGAAAAAGCCGATCGGAAAGACGTACATGAATCCCTGCCGCGGCGAATAGGAAAACAGAGCCAGGATCACCGTGACGACGAACAGCGTCGACAGGATCATCTTGACGGCGAGCGTCAGACTGCTCTTGCCCTTGTAGGTGATCTTGCAGTAGTAGGGCATCGCCAGCGCCGTGACGCCGGCGAGGATCAGTCCCGTGATGAACAGAGGATGCATGGTTTTACTCCTTCGCGTCGCTCATGTCGGCGAATCTGCCCTTGTGCACGGGCTCGACCACGCCGTACAGCTTCATAACGGCGGCCTTTGCCGCGCCGGAAACGGCTTTGTTTTCGATGAAATCGTCCATGGAGTCGCACAGATACTGTACCAGCGTGACGATCTCAGGCATGCTGCTGGGGATCGCCTGCACGTTTCCGCCGTCCTCAAAGACGAATTTCCAACGGCGCTGGCAGACGCTCTCCATCGGGCGGAACCAGATCTCGAGCGTGTTTTCATTTTCCCAGGCCGCGCTGCAGCGCGCGGTGAAGTCGATGCCGGCGAGGTGGATCTGCGAGTGGCGCGGTTCGCCGTCCATGCCGCAGACGATCGTATTCGTCGCGTCGCCCTCGCTCCACGTCATGCGGCACACGTCCTCCTCGAACGCGAACGAGACGTGGTCGATGTTGCCTGCGCGATCGGCAGACATATAGACGGAAGCCAGCGGCAGCATGCTGACGGGGAAGTTGACCGTGTTCAGAAGCGCCGGCTTCTTGAACAGGATCTCGCGCCCTTCGACCGTTTTTTCAAGGACGCTGTGCGGCTTTGCGGCCAGCTCCTCGAGCGTTTCGAGCACGAGCTGGTCCTTCAGCTCCTGATACGTTTTATCGTTCTGCGGCTTCGGCAGGAACGCCGCGGGGAAGTGACGCCACAGCAGGTCGCGCGAGCGCTGTTCCTGGATCTCGCACGAGGTGATGACGACGACGGCGTTGTAGTCCTTGAACACGACGCCGAACTGCGAGAACATGCCGTCCATGCGGAAGGAGTTCGGCACGACGCCGTTGCGCCAGAAGAAGTAGCCGTAACCGTTGCGGTTGTCGATCTCGGAGTAGCGCTCCGGCCAGGACTGCACGCTCGTCGCCTGGCGGACCCACTCGGCGGGGATGACCTGCTTGCCCTCGAAAACACCGTCCTGCGAGACGCACAGCGCGATCTTTGCCAGCTCCTCCGTGGTCATGTAGATGCCCCAGCCGCCCGCTTCGATGCCTTCACTGTCGGTCTCCCAGTAGGGTACGCGGCCGAAGCCCAGCGGCTCGAACAGACGCGGGGTCAGGAATTCGCGCACGCTCATGCCGGTCGTGCGGCAGATGCAGGCGCAGACCATGTAGGAACACTCGCTGATGTAGCTCCAGTCGTTATCGTCGGGATCGGCGTACCATTTCGAGTCGAAAAACTGCTTTTGCCAGCTTCCCTTGGATTTGTCCGCGAGCAGACTGACGTCCTTGCCGGCGGTCATGTTCAGCAGATGACGGACGGTGATCTTTTCCAGCTTTTCATCGTATCCCGCCGTGCGGTATTCCGGAAAGATGTCGAGCACCTTGGTATCGAGCGCGAAGAAGCCCTCGCTGATCGCAAATCCCGCCGCGATCGACGTCACGGATTTGCTGACCGAGTACATCGCGTGCGGCATATCGGGCGTGTATGGCTTGCGCCACGTCTCGAACGCGACCTTGCCGTCGCGGATGATCATGATGCTGTGCACCTCGATGCCGCAGGCCTTCGCATCCCGGATATATTCCAGAATATCTGCCGACGAAACGCCGACCTGTTCCGGATAATCCGCGCGCGGAATGGATGAAATATGTACCGTGTCCATAAAGCTACCCCTTTTCCAAAACTTTTACTTCTATACTATAGCACTTTTTCACAAAAAAAGAAAGTGCATTTTTTGATAATTTATCTTTTTTTACACGGAATGTAAAAAAGAAGTTGTTCTTTTTCGCAATTTGTGGTACAATGGTATTCAGTTTAACAGGGAAGGTCTGACGTGATGAAACTCAAGCGCGCTTTTCCGCTCGTGCTGGTTACGAAGAAGGCGGAGGCTTCCATCCGCCGCGGGCATCCGTGGGTCTATTTCGACGAGATCACGGATACGTTCGGCACGCCGGAAAACGGCGGGATCGCGGACGTGGTGTCCGACAAGGGCGTCTACCTCGGCAGCGGCCTTTACAGCGCGCAGAGCAAGATCCGCGTGCGTCTGCTGTCTGCCAACGCCAACGACAAATACGACGCGGCGTTCTTTGCGCGCCGCCTGCGCTACGCGATCGACTGCCGCCGCAGCATCATGCCGGACGACGATTTTACCGCGTGCCGGCTGGTGTTCGGCGAAGCGGACGGACTGCCGGGACTGACGGTGGACCGCTTCGGCGACGTGTGCGTCACGCAGGTGCTGTCCTACGGGATGGACAAGCGGCGCGATCTGCTGTACGACGCGCTGCGCGCGATTCTTTCGGAATACGGCGTGACCCTGCGCGGCATTTACGAGCGAAACGACGTCGCACTGCGCGAGTTGGAGGGCCTGACGCAGTACAAGGGCTGGTACGCGCCGGAGACGGTCGGCGACCGATCGACGACGACCGAGATCACGGAAAACGGCGTGCGCTACCTGGTGGACTTTGAAAACGGACAGAAGACGGGGTTCTTCCTCGATCAGAAATACAACCGACTTGCCGTCGCGCGTATGGCGAAGGGCAAACGCGTGCTCGACTGCTTTACGCACACCGGCTCGTTCGCGCTGAACGCGGCGATGGGCGGCGCGGCGCACGTGACGGCAGTCGACGTTTCGCAGACCGCGCTCGACTGTGCCGCGCAGAACGCTGCGCGCAACGGTCTTTCGGACAGGATCGACTTTTTGTGCGCGGACGTGTTCGATCTGCTGCCGGAGCTTTGCGCGAGGGGCGACAAGCCGTACGATTTCATCATTCTCGATCCGCCTGCGTTCACCAAGAGCCGCAAGACGGTGCGCTCCGCCGAACGCGGATACAAGGAGATCAACTACCGCGCGATGAAGCTGCTGCCGCGCGGCGGGTATCTCGCGACGTGCTCGTGCTCGCACTTTATGAAAAACGAGCTGTTCGTGCAGATGCTGCGCGACGCCGCCGCGGACGCGGGAGTGCAGCTGCGGCAGCTTGAGCAAAGGCAGCAGTGCTGCGACCATCCGGTGCTCTGGAACGTGCCGGAGACGGATTATCTGAAATTCTATCTGTTCCAGATCGTATGAAAGGGGAAAAGGATATGGCGGAAAAAACGCTCGGCATCCTCGGCGGCGTCGGACCGCTGGCAACGGTGTATTTTGCCGATCTGATCGTCAAAATGACGCCCGCGTCGTGCGATCAGGATCACATCCGCACGATCGTGTCGAACAATCCGAAGATCCCCGACCGGACGGACTATATCCTCGACCGCACCAAACCCGATCCGCTGCCCGCCATGGTCGCGGACGCAAAGATGCTCGCTTCTCTCGGGTGCGATCTGATCGCGATCCCGTGCAATACGGCGCATTTTTTCTATGACGAGATCCAGAAAAACGTCGACGTGCGCGTGCTGAATATCATCGAAGAAACGCTCAAGTTCGCACAGCGCACCGTGCCGGACGCCAAGAAGATCGGCATTCTGGCGACGAGCGGCACGCTGCAGTCGAACGTCTATCCGCACGTTGCCGAGCGGTTCGAGATCGAGTGCGTCTACCCGGACGCGCAGGACGCAAAGACGCTCATGCATATCATCTACGACGAGGTCAAGGCGGGAAAACCGGCGGATGAAGCGGCGTTTTTCGCGGTCGTGGAGCGCATGAAGGCAGCGGGCTGCGACGCGGTGATCCTCGGCTGCACGGAGCTGTCGGCGATCTATTACGAGCTGCAGATCCGGCGCCCGGACATCCTCGACTCCATGACGGCGCTGGCTGCGGCGTGCGTGCTGGACGTCAAGGGGAGCGTGCTGCTGTGAGCGAATTCGCGGGCGCGCTGGGCGAAGTGTATGCCGCACGCTTTTTGCGCGACCGGGGATACGACATCGTCTGTGCCAACTACCGCACGCGCATGGGCGAGATCGACATTGTCGCCGAAAAGGACGGAGCGCTCGCGTTCGTCGAGGTCAAGACGCGCAGCGCGGGCATGATCGCTTCTCCCGCGGAATCGGTCGATTCGCACAAGCAGAAGCGCATCGCGCTGGCGGCGTCGCAGTATCTCAAGCATGCGCCTGCGGGACTGCGCACGCGGTTCGACGTGATCGAGGTCTATCTCGACGCGCAGGGAAATCCCGCACACGTGCGCCACATTCCAAACGCATTTGACAGTACAATCTGATCCACAGGAGGTCTTTCTATATGGTTTACAGGATGAATATCGCGGGGATCGATCACGATCTGCCGCTGTGCCGCGTGACGGACGATCTGTATATCGGCGCGTTCGTGGTGTTCGGCCACGCGAAGCTGACGGTCGCCTGCGCGCGGGAGCTTCTCAAGCGCGCGCCGGAATACGACTACATCATCACGGCGGAAGCCAAGGGCATCCCGCTCGCGCATGAGATGGCGCGTCAGAACGAGGACGAGACGTACTTCATCGCACGCAAGTATCCGAAGCTGTACATGACCGGCGTGTTCGAGGTGGTCGTGCGCTCCATCACGACCGACAAGGAGCAGAAGCTCTATCTCGACACGGCGGAGGCGGACAAGATGCGCGGCAAGCGCGTGCTGATCGTGGACGACGTGATCTCGACCGGCGAATCCATCGCCGCGCTGGAAACGCTCGTCAAGCAGGCGGGCGGCATCATCGTCGGCAAGATGGCCGTGCTCGCCGAGGGCGACGCGCAGAGCCGCGACGACATCATTTATCTCGAAAAACTGCCGCTGTTCAATGCGGACGGGACGGTGAAAGCATGAAACGGGTCCTTTCTCTGCTTCTGACGGTTTTGCTGCTGTGCGCGTGCAGCGTGCCGGCGTTTGCCGCCCGGAAGTCCGGCCTCTCCTTCGGCGAGGACGGCAAGTTCACCATTCTCGTCGCGACCGATATGCATGAAGAGTATCCCATGGACAAGGCGGAGACGGCGTTTCTGCACGAAGCGGTCGAATACGTGCAGCCCGATATCGTGGTGCTGGACGGCGACAACATGGTCTGCAAGGGCACGCAGGTCTACGACCAGCTTCTCGAGCCGTTCGTATCGGCGGACGTGCCGTTCACGCTGGTATTCGGCAACCACGACCGCGAGACGAGCGATCTGACGCGTGAGCAGCAGCTCGAACAGTACAAGCGCGTGGGCGGCGATCTGTGCCTGGCGTACGACGCCGTGCCGGAGCTGTCCGGCTACGGCACGCACAACCTGCCCGTGCTGTCCTCGGACGGCAGCCGCGTCGCGTTCAATCTGTGGATGTTCGACTCCGGCGATTATTCGGACAAAGGCTACGACCGCGTCCATAAGGATCAGATCGACTGGTACCGCGAAACGAGCGAGACCCTTGAACGCGAGAACGGCGGCAAGGTGCCGTCGATGGCGTTCCAGCACATCATCGTAAAGCAGGTGTTCGACGCCGTGTACGAACCGGCTGCGAACGCGGACGGCGCGTTCCGCACCTTCGACGACGGAACGGCTTTTTCCAGGAAAATCAACCGCAAGGCGTACGAAGGCTGTCTGCGCGAGACACCCTGCCCGTCCTACTACGACGACGGTCAGTGGGCGGCGTTTGCACAGCGCGGCGACGTGCTCGGCTGCGTGACCGGACACGACCGCAGGAACAGCTTCGTCGTCACGTACGACGGCGTCGACATGATCCAGACGGCGAGCGCCGGACACCGCGCCTACGGCGACGTCCTCTCGCGCAGCGTGCGCGTGATCACGATCGACGAGAACGACCCGTGGCAGTACGAGACGCACAACGTGTACGAGTCGGATCTCGGCATGCGGCTGCAGTCGAAGATCCCCGCCGCGACGTTCATCCCGCATTTCGTCTATGCGATCCTGCGCCGGATCACCGTCCTGATCGATATTATCTTTTAAACTATTCTGTTTGAGGTGCCGCCTTGAAATCATTTGACATCAAAACGACCATTTATTTCGGCGAGAACGCGCTTGACCGTCTCGCCGCGCTTCCGGCTGCGCGCATCCTGGTGATCTCCGATCCGTTCGTGGTCAAGAGCGGCATGATCCGTCTGCTGACCGACCGTCTGCAAAAGGCGGGCAAGGAGTTCTCCGTCTACGACGACATCGTGCCCGACCCGCCGATCGACAAGATCACGGCAGGCGTACGCGTGCTGCTTGAATACGACGCAGACTGCATCGTTGCGGTCGGCGGCGGTTCGGCGATCGACTCGGCCAAGGGTATCCGCGAGGTCGCGCGGCAGATGCACCCCGAACGCGCGGTGCGTCTGATTGCCATTCCCACCACGAGCGGCACCGGTTCCGAGGTGACGAACTTTTCCGTGATCTCCGACCCGGAGCACAACACGAAGTTTCCGCTTGTCGCCGATACGCTCCTGCCGCAGGAGGCGATCCTCGACGTGGAGCTGGTCAAGAGCGTGCCGCCCAAAGTGACGGCGGACACGGGCATGGACGTGTTTACGCACGCGCTGGAATCCTACGTCAGCACGGACAACAACGAGTTTTCCGCAGCACTGGCGGAAAAGTCGATCGAGATTTTCGGCGCGTTCATGCTGCGCTCGTATCTTGACGGCAACGACACGCATGCGCGGCAGAAGATGCACGTCGCGTCGTGTCTTGCAGGCATTGCCTTTAACGCGACGGGACTCGGTATCAACCACTCTCTGGCGCACCAACTCGGCGCGCAGTTCCACATCCCGCACGGCCGTGCCAACGCGATGCTGCTGCCGCTGGTCATCCAGTACAACAGCGGGATTTCCAAGCACAGCCGCAGCCAGGCGGAGTACCCCAAGCAGGTCAAAAAGTACTGCAACATCGCGCAGATCCTCGGCCTGCGCAACTTCAACACCATCACGACCGTGCGTTCGCTCGTCAGCTGGGTGGAATACATGATGAAGGAAATGGACATCCCGCTGTGCATTTCGGAGCTGGGCGTCTGTACGCGCGAGGAATACTTTGCGCGCATCCCGACGATGGCGGAGGCTGCGATGCTCGATTCCTGCACGCGCACGAATCCCAAGCGGCCGGAAAAAGAAGATCTGGAAAAGATCCTGGTCGAGGCCTGGTAAGAGGAGAAAACCATGAAAATGCGTCGCTGCATCTCCATATTGCTTTCGATACTGCTGCTCGTGACGGCTGCATCCTGCAGCAAAAACGAACCGCAGCCGACCGCCGCGCCGGAAAGCTCGCCTGCCGCGCCGCAGACGGATGCCGAACCGTCCGGACAGACGGGATCAGGCGGCTTTACCTATGAGAACCTTGCGAATGAGAACGCCGTTTCGACGCTCGTTTTCGCGTATCGGAACGTACAGGTCCTGCGGTATGAACGGGACGAGCTGGTTTCCGAAACGTATTACTTTGATCGCGGCGGCGAGATCGTATGGACGCGGCGCGTCATTGACGCGGATCTTGGCGAAACGTACATCTGCGGCGACCGTGACACGGTCTATTTCAAGGAAGACGGCCATCTGCAGTTCAGCTGTTATTTGGATGAAGACGCCGATTCGGGCGAGGATTATGATTTCGAGGCGGATATCAGCGCACTGCTGATGGACGGAACGGTCATGAATATCCAAAGCGCCGGCGAGGATCTGTGGCGCTTTGAGATACGCGGTGCGGAATATGCGCCCGGCGCCGTCTGCCGCTGCACTGCGACCAAGCAGACGCTTACGGTGAAAACGATCGAGTGGGACTACGGCGACGGCGACACGATCCGGATCGAGCTGCAGCACGGCGACGACGTGCAGGTAAAGGATTTCGGCTTTTCAGACAGCTTTGACAAACCGATGCGCAAGGTGACGTGCATCTGTACGCTGCACGACGCAAGCGGCAGACCGACGATCACGACGCACGTGTTCGACGTGCCGTTCAATGCGGAGCCGCTGTTTGAAAGCACGCATGAACTGAATCTCTATCTTGACGAGGGTTTGACCAAAGAATACGTCTATCCCGGCGACGGCGAAGGCTACACCGTATACGCGACCGACGCGATGGGATAAAACACGGGGGGACTGCGATATGAAAACGTTTTTTAAACGGATCGTCAGCGCGCTGCTGGCGGTTTCACTCCTTTGCGCGTGCGGCTTTGCCGTTTTCGGCGTCAATGAATACATGCTGAATCCGCGCTGGAAGGGGATCGCCGGTTCCGAGACGGTGAAGATGCTCGAAAGCGGAGAGCGATTCGTCCTCTTCTGCTACCGCTCGACCTGCGGCAACAGCAAGTATATCGGTGCGAAGGTGCTGATGGACTGGATGGACGTTTACGGCAAGGAGATCTACGGCGTCGACGTCGATGCTTCGGACGGCGTGCCAGCATTCGTCTGGTCGGCGATGGGCAAAAAGCGCGCGACGCTGCCGTTCGTGGCGTTCGTGCAAAACGGCCAGGCGCAGGCGTTCTCGCCGGAGGGCGACCTGACGGCGTTCGCGGACGGGATCAACGACGCGTTTTTTGCATTTTATCCGGACGTGACGCGCGTGAGTCTGACCATCGTGACGCCGCCGGACAAGACGGTCTACCAGACGAACGAGCCGCTCGACACGACCGGCATGACGCTGCAGGCGATGCGGCCGGACGGCAGCGCCGAGACGGTGACGGAGGGCTTTGTCTGCTCCGGCTTTTCGTCCGATACGCCCGGTCACAAGACGGTCACGGTGTCTTTCGACGGCATGGAGACTTCCTTTGTCGCAGCGGTCAATACGCCGGACGGAAAGCCGTCCGTCTGGTTCGTGCAGCCGGCGCGGACCAAGCTGCGCTACGGCTATACGACGAGACTGACGGCAGATTTCTGCAATCTGCCGGAGGATACGACCATGGAATGGACGTACACCTTGCGCACCGTTCACGGCACGCAAACGAAAAGCGGAACCGGTATGTCGTTCCCCCTGACCGCGGAGGGATTTTCGCAGACCGTGACGGTAACGGCCAAAGCGGTGCGTGCCGACGGCGTTCCGATCCTGATCGGGGACGGCGAAGCGGTCACGGCGCAGCATGCGATCCGCTTCCAGAACAACGTCTTTTTCCGCATCTGGCTTTTCTTTGAAAAGCTGTTTGACCGCGACGGCTGCGGCAGCGAGATCTGATGAAAAGATTACGCGGGTCTGTACGATCGTACAAACCCGCGCTTTTTCTTTATCTTTACAGGAATTTCGTCTGCTCCGGCAGCAGCTTGGACGTGTCGCAGTTCTCGATGTAGTCGAGCATTTCTTCCGCGTCCGTGAACGCGTGCACCAGCTCGCGGCAGGCGCTTTTCATGAAGTTGCCCTCGATGGCCTTTTCGATCAGATCCATGATATCGTCGTAGTATCCTTTTACGTTGAAGATCGCGATGGGCTTGTTGTGGCGGCCGAGCTGCTTGAGCGTGAGGACCTCGAAGAACTCCTCAAACGTCCCGATCCCGCCCGGCGTGATGATGAAGCCGTCGGCGCGGTTTTCCATCTCGAACTTGCGCTCGCGCATGGTGTCGGTATAGATGAACTCGGTGCACTTTTCGTACAGTACGCCGTCCACGTTGAAAAACGACGGCGCAATGCCGATGATCTCGCCGCCCGCGCGTGTCATGCCGCGCGCCGCAGCGCCCATCAGACCTGCAGCGCCGCCGCCGAAAATCAGCGCGTGACCGCGTTCGCCCATCTTCTCTCCGAGCGTTTCCGTCCGGGAGATATAGACGCGGTCGATCTCGTCGCTGGAGGCGCCGTACAAACAGATTTTCATGCTTTCGCTTCCTCTCCGGTAGATGTCCTTATTATATGCCCAAAGCGGAAGCGTGTCAATCATTTTAGGGATTCGGAGTCAGGACGGACGTGCTTTCAGCCGGAAGATCGAATCCGTGCATGAAGCCGCCCAGCTCTGTCGAGCACACGTCGCCGCCGATCACCACGCCGTCGAGGATCAGCATGTTCAGCTCAATCACGTCCGCGCGCCCTTCGTAGCCGGGATAGTTCCGGACGGCGTAGGTCCACTTTTTGACGCGCTTGCCCGCATACAGCGTCAGATCGAGATCCTGCTTCTTTTGGATCTCGTTGTATTTCTGATACACCTCGTCGAATTCAGCGGGGATCAGGATCTCCGATACCTGCACGGGGTCCTCCGCGACGTCCCATCCGAACTGTGAAATGAACGCCAGACGTTCCGCGGCGTTGCCGGCACGCAGCACGATTCCGCCGCTTTGCGACGCGGGCTTGCTGCTCCCAAAGTACCAGAGCAGCCCGACGGCGAGCACGGCGAGCAGGACGAGGATGATCCATTTGAGCTTTTTTCTGCGAATCGTATATACGAACATAAAAATGCCGCCTTTCCTCTTGCTTTATACAAGCATATGGAAAGACGGTTTCTTTTAGAACCTGCTTTACCCGATCCGTCTCGGCAGCCACATGACGCCCTGCGGCACGATCTCGAGCACGGCGTAATCGCCGTTTCGCACACTGCCGGGATTGCACAGATACAGACCGTCGTCGTAGTCCTGCACCGGGACGTGCGTGTGACCATATAATGCAATGTCAGCTTTTGCTTCGCGCGCACTCTCACGCAGAAGCGTCAGACCGTATTTGACGTGCTGTTCGTGACCGTGGGTGCAGAAAATCGTTTTGCCGCCCTCCGCGGTCACAAGCTTTGTTGGGAGCGAGCTGTAAAAATCACAGTTGCCGCGCACGGCCAGAAGCGGCATATCCGGCGTCGGGAAGAACGGTTCGAGATCGCGCTCGCCGTCGCCCAGAAAAATGCACAGCGAACAGCCGCGCTCGCGCGAGAAGATCTCGCGCAGCCGCCAGGCGTCGCCGTGCGTGTCGGACAGGACGAGGATTTTCATGCATGCGTCCTCCTTTTGAGACATAGTATTTAGGGGAAAGGATGGGATCTTATGGAAAAACGGGATCTCGCACAGGAACTGCTGCGTCTTCGCGCGCGCATGGAGCGCTCGGCGATGGACGAGAGCACAAAGGAACGGGAACTCTTGCGCTTCGCGGGTGAAAACATGGACGCGTCGCAGAAGGAGAAGCTGCAGAACGTCC
Source organism: Oscillospiraceae bacterium (assembly GCA_902787275.1). Lineage (GTDB taxonomy): Bacteria > Bacillota > Clostridia > Oscillospirales > Acutalibacteraceae > UBA1425. The sequence goes on from CADAGA010000027.1 coordinate 11,669, forward strand.
TGCAGGATCGGCAGGCGCTGCAGGATCTGCTGCGATCCGATCCGGCAAAAGCGCTGCTCGAACGGCTGCGGAAAGAAAAATAAAGACCATGGACATCTCGATGGACAATATTTCGGAGCTTCTGGGAAACCTGAGCGACGAGGATTTCCGGTCGCTAAAGGACGCGGCGCAGTCTCTGCTGGGCGCCGCAGGAGAGCCGCAGACCGACGCGCAGACGGGAATCGACCCGCAGACGCTGGAAAAGCTCGGCCGCGTGATGCGTGCCATGCGGCAAGGGTCGGACACGCGTTCGCAGCTCATCGGCGCGCTCAAGCCGTATCTGAGCGAGCCGCGCCGCAAGCGGGCGGACGACGTGATGCAGATGCTGCGGATGCTGGACGTTCTGCCGATGCTCGGGCAGCTTTAGAAAGGAATGGCTTATGAACAGACAGACGCAGCCGCAGCCGCGGCGGGACGCGCGGTTTCTGGATGCATACCGCGACGAGAGCGTGCGCATGCACACCGTGCCTTCCGGGGAGGGATCGTGTACCGGACCGCAGCCGCAGCAGCGCGATGCGGCGGTGATCCTGCCGCTGCTCCTGCTGCTGATGACGGAGGGCGCAGACCGGTATCTGCTGCTCGCGCTTCTCTATATCCTCATGTAGTATAGCACAAGCCGCATTCGCGTGCAAGAAAACGTGTTTGACAAATCCTGCGGACGATGTATAATAGCTTTTAGTGATGAAACAGGAGGGCTGTTTTCGTGTCCGTAGGTCGAGGGCGCGGCGGGATAGAGATCTGTACGGGACCGCTGCTTGTGAACATATTCCGTTTTGCAGTGCCGATCATTCTGTCGGGACTGCTGCAAACGCTGTTCAATACGGTCGACGCTGCCGTGGTCGGACGGTTCGGCAGTGCGACGGCGCTGGCGTCCGTCGGCTCGACCGCTTCGCTGACGCACCTTCTGGTCAATGTGTTTTTAGGCATGTCCGTCGGCGCGGGCGTTGCCGTGGCGCAGGCGATCGGCGCCGGGGACAGGGAGCACGTGCGCCGGACGATCAGCACTTCCGTCGCGCTCAGCCTTCTCTGCGGCGTGCTGGTCGCTGTCATCGGCGTGCTGTTCTCGCGCACGTTTCTACGTCTGATGGGGTCGCCCGAGGAAATACTGGACGGCGCCGCGACGTATATGCGCATCTATTTCGCGGGTATGCCAGCCATCATGATTTTTAACTTCGGCAGTTCCATCCTGCGTTCGATGGGCGATACGCGGCGGCCGCTGTATTTCCTTTTGTGCGCGGGCGCGGTGAACGTGGCGCTCAATCTCGTGTTCGTTATTTCACTGCATATGGACGTCGCAGGCGTCGCGCTTGCGACCGTGCTGTCCCAGTGCGGCGCGGCTGTGATGGTTTTTCTTTGTCTTACGCATCTGCCGCATGACGTCCGCCTCGAGCCGGGACGGTTCAGAATGGACGCGAAGTGTCTGTGGAAGATCCTGCGCATCGGCGTGCCCGCGGGTCTGCAGAGCTGCCTGTTTTCGTTTTCCAACGTCATCATCCAGTAAGATCCTGCGCATCGGCGTGCCCGCGGGTCTGCAGAGCTGCCTGTTTTCGTTTTCCAACGTCATCATCCAGTCGTCGGTCAACAGCCTCGGCGCGCTTGCCGTGTCCGCGAATGCGGCTGCGACGAACCTGGACAACTTTGTCTATATCGCCATGAACGGCGTTTCGCAGAGCGCGACGACGTTCGTCGGGCAGAATTACGGTGCGCACGACCTGCGGCGCGTACGGCGCGCAACGGCAGACACGGCGATCGCAACGCTCGTCGTCGGCTGTGCGATGGGTGTTCTGGAAGCGCTGTTCGCCAAGACGCTGCTGCGTCTGTTCACGACCGACAGCGCTGTGATCGCCGTCGGCATGCAGCGCCTGGAGATCACGGCGACGACGTACTATCTGTGCGGACTGACGGAGGTGCTGTCCGGCGCACTGCGCGGGACGGGACGTTCGTTCCTGCCCATGTGCGTGACGCTGCTGGGCGTGGGCGGTCTGCGCATTTTGTGGGTGTATACGGTTTTTCCGCTCGTGCCGAGTCTCGGTACGCTGTACTGGGCGTATCCGCTGTCGTGGATCGCGACGACGGCAGTGCTTCTGTGCTGCTGTCTCGTCGCGTTCGCAAAGGAGGAGAAGAAATGCCGATCCTGACGTGTCCCGTATGCGGGTCAGCGCTGACAGCGAAGGAACGCGCGTTCGTCTGTGAGAGTGGACATTCCTT
>CADAGA010000028.1 GCA_902787275.1 Oscillospiraceae bacterium
CACGGCGATATACGCGGCGTCGATCGCGTCGGATCGCGCCATCGTCTCATAACCGACGAATACGCGCGGGATGCCGAATTCTGCGGCAAACGCGTCGCCCGTCTGCTTCCCGCGTGACGCAACCGCTGCCAGCTCCACCCCCGGCACGTTGCGGATCGCCTGCGCAAAACGGTGCGCGATCGTCCCAGTGCCGACGATGCCGAAGCGAAGTGTTTGCATAACGTGCTCCCCTTTTCTTTATTTCAGAAACCGCAGCAGGCGTTCCGGAAAATCCGCTGCGGTATCGTATACCGCGTGTCCGTATCCCTCGTACATATACAGCGCGCAGTCCGGCCGTCCGCCGAGACACTCCATGATCTGCGCAGCTGCGTCCGCCCCCATCACCCGGTCGTCCGTGTCGCCGACCACGAGCGTCGGGCAGACGATCCGATGCATCTGCCGCGTCACGTCGAAGCCTTTCAGACCCTGCGCAAGGCAGATAAAGCGCGCCGCTTCTTCCTTCGTGACGGTTTTGGCCGCGGCGGCAAGGGAAGCCTGCAGCCGCGCGAACACGTCCGGCGGGTACAGCGCCTGTCCGAACGCATCATACAGCTCCTCCATGCGTCCCTCCTCTGCGAGCCGGACCCACTGTCCGACCGTCCGGTACCGCTGCGCAGTCATGCAGGCCGCGGCAGAGCCGAGAACCAGCTTCTGCACAAGCTGCGGCCGGTCGATCGCGATCTGCATCGCGATCATGCCGCCCTGCGACGCGCCGAAAAGACAAACCCGCTCAAGCCCCAGCGCAAGAATCGCCTGCGCGGTATCCTGCGCCATGGCGCGGATCGGGTATTCGGCAGGCAGCGCCTTCCTGCGGTCAAGCACATAGATCGTATAATCGTCCGTCAGCAGCCGGTACGCCTGCGCTACGGCGTCCGCGACGCCCATGACGCTCTGCACGCTCAAGCCCGGCAGGATCACCAGAGGTTCCGGCCCGTGTCCGAACCGGAAATACTCCGTCGTGCAGTCCTGCGTCCGGATGGTTTGAGCCTGAATCGCCATTTTCATTCGTCCTCCCGCGGAAACCGGTCGTTTTTTACGGGGACGATCAGTCGCTGCCGTCAACGGTGATCGTTCTCGACTGCCGCCCCTCATCCCAGAACAGCTCAACGGTGACGGGCCGGTTGGAGCGGATCTCCACCTGCGGCTCGTCCGCCGTGCTGCTGCGTTCGCCGCAGAGCAGAGAAAGCGTCGCATCCGTGCCGAAGGGGTACTGCTCCACGCCGAAACGGTCGGTCAGGTCGATATTCCAGCGGATCGTGTTGTTCTGGGCGTCTGGCTTGATGCCGAACACGTACTCGAACAGCACGGAGATGGGCGCGATGCCCGTCCAGCCCACGAAGTCGGCGGCGGCGACGCTGCCATGCCGCGGCTTGCCGTTTGCATCCGGCATGGGAGCGTAGTTTTCAAAGACGGTGCCCGTATCGTTGAACACGGAAACCACGTTGTCCAGATAGTTCCGTCCGATCCGGTAGGACAGATCGTACCGGCCGTAAGTATCCAGTCCCTTGAGCACCATATAATTGGTCGGTGCCCAGACGCCGCCGCACCAGTAGCCGCCGCCCTGCTGAAACGCAGGGTGATCGGCGGAAAGCGCCGGCAGCATGCAGGGTGTGGCAAACTCGTTTTCATTCGTCAGGTGCGAGATGAAACGGTCGGCGTTTTCCCCGCTGACCGCCTCGGCGAGCAGCGCCCAGTAGGCGCCCAGGTGCTTGACGTAGTTCAGCTCGCCGCTGCGCCACTGATCGTAGTAGAAAGCCGTCTCGTCGTCCCACAGCTTTTCATTGACCGCGTTCAGCAGCATCTCGCGCTCCGTCTGAAGCTCTGCGGTATCCTCTTCCCGTCCCAGAACCTTGGCCATTTCGGTCAGCAGACGGCAGTTCATCAACTCCTGCAGACAGGCGTCGACCCAGATCATGTGACCGTGGGTATTCGCCACGTCATAGCCTGGCTGCAGACGGGGAAGGTTATCCATCCCGCAGCCGAGGCCGCTGGACCAGTAGGTGCCGTCCCGCCAGGTGTGGAATTCCCGCATCCACTCGTGATACGCCATCAGGCACGGAAACACGCGCGCCAGCCGCTCGGTATCGCCGAAGTTTTTGTAGTACTCCCACTCGCTCCACGTCATCACGTCCGGACCGGTGGCGGAGGGATCGAACCGGGTAAACGCCTCCTTGCACGTGGCCTGCTCCATTTCCCGGCAGATGTAGCCGTCCTTGTACTGGTGGGAGTAGAAATTGTCCAGCGTTCCCTGAAAATCGAACGACCGCGAGCCGTACCGGCCGAACATGAGGATAAAGACGGAGTCCCACATAAAGATCTCGCCGTTGAAGGCGGTGTCGATATAGTTGGAAACGAAGCCGGACGTTGCCGCCGGTTTGCGCAGATTGCCGAAAGCGATCTCCCATGCTTTATAGTAGCAGTCGACGGCGTCCTGATGCCCGTCCCAGACGGGTTTCGGAAGATTGTCCCGCTCCTTGGCGAAGGTCGGCAGTCTCTTGCGCTCGCGCTTCTGGGAGATAAAGGTGTTTTCGGCGGCAAAGCGGTTCTCTTGGATCGTCATCTCATGGTTGGGGTTGTTCTCGCCCGTGATCTGCCGATTCAGCGTAAAGGCCAGCGTAAGGCAGAGGCTCACGAGGAATGCGATGATCTTTTTCCACATAAGAATGCCTCCTGATCAGACCGCAGCATGCGCGATCCGGCCGATGATTTGTGTGAAGAAGTTGAAAACCAGCTTGAATAGCGCCATGATCGCGGCGCAGAAGCTCTCGGTGTTCCGGGCGAAAAAGTCGCTGACGCTCGGATAGGAGAACCGGACAATCCCGTTCGGATCGATCCCCGCTTCGGGAACCAGCCGCGCAAGATTTTTGCTGAGATTTCTTCTGACGGCGGGATCGGGGCTGTGGCACACGGTGCAGCAGCCGGTCTCGTCGTCGTAATGATGCGGCAGCGTGCATGCGTTTGCCCGGTAATACCGCGGCGTGCGCACCAGCGTCCAGAGGATCTGCGTCACGCCCTCCTCCAGCGTCGCGCGGGTGATCTCGCCGCTGTCGATGGCGGCGTAGATCAGATTGATGTCACAGTGGTCGTACGGCGTGTGCACGTTGTTGGACGCGTTGATCTCCCGCACTTCGTTCTTGCAGTTGCCCCAGTCGGTCGTGATGAAGCCCTGATAGCCCCACTCGCCGCGGACGATGCCGCGCAGCAGATCCGCGTTTTCGGAGGTGGGCAGTCCGTTCATCACGTTGTAGGAGGTCATGATGCCCTCGGCGTGTCCATCCCGGATCCCCATCTCAAACGGCTTGAGATAGATCTCGCGCAGCGCGCGCTCGGACACCTGCGAATCGCTCCAGATCTTCCCCGCTTCCTTTTCGTTGCAGATCATGTGCTTGATGCAGACGGGGATGCCGTTGCGCTGAACGGCCTTGATGATGATCGTCGCCACTGTGCCCGAAACGTACGGGTCCTCGGAATAGTACTCGAGATTTCTGCCGGCAAGCGGATGGCGGCGCATGTTGACGGGCGGCCCCAGCCACATGCCCACGTTGTTTTTGTGTCGTTCCACGTAGAGGCAAGGATCGCGTTGCAGGGATAGGCGGAGCCCATAAAGCAAAGACCCATGCCGCCGTCCCCCTGCGAAAAGCGGTTCAGACCGTATTTCACGCACAGCGCGTCGCTGCAGCCGACCTGATTCTGCTCGTAGGACACGAAGAAGGTCGCAAGCTCTCTGTCGCTCCACTGCGCCAGGTATTCGTCCATCGTGAGCGTGCCGAACACGACCTCGGAAAGGCGGTGCCCGACGAGTGCTGTGCTCTTTTCGACGCCGGCCTTCGGCGCTTCGGTATGCACGTAGTTCTGCGCGTTTTCACGCGTCGGAAGCGTCTCGTAACTGCCGTCGGCAAGCAGACGCTTTTCCAGATTCGTGGGACAGAGCGCGGACAGACGCTGCGTCACGGTCAGCGCGTCGACCGTCGCCGTGCCCGCCTCGGTCAGACTGCACACAGAGCTGCCGACGAGGAAGTGATAATCGCCCGCCTCCAGAACGTAACAGGATCGATTGCCGGTCTTGCCCAGATCGTCGAAGGACGCCAGATCCGCCATGCGTGCGGTCAGCGTCAGCGTCTGGGACTCTCCCGGTGCGAGCGTTCCGGTCTTTGCATAGCCGCACAGGGATCTGGCCGCCTTGCCGAGCACGCCCTGCGGCGCAGACACGTACATCTGCACGACCTCTTTGCCCGGGACGCTGCCGGTGTTTGTCACGACGGCGTTGACGCAGACCGCTTCGCCGTCATAAGAAAAGTCCTTTGTCGAAACGTCAAACGTCGTATAGGAAAGCCCGTAGCCGAACGCATAATGGACGCGTTCGTGCGCGGGATCGAACGTCTCAAACCAGCGGTAACCCGTGAAGATATCCTCCGTATACGCCTGATCCTTCTGATTCCAGCCGGCGTCGGACGGATAATCCGTGAGATCCTTTGCCCACGTATCGTTCGTCTTGCCCGAAGGGTTCACGCGGCCGAGCAGAACGTCCGCGATGCCGAGACCGCCCTGCATGCCCGTGTAGCCGACGTACAGGACTGCGTCGACGCGGATATCGTCGTCCGCGCCGTTTGCCCACGACGTGTCGATGACCGAAGGCGTATTGAGCACGACGACGACCTTGCGGAACGCCGTCGTCAGCTGACGCAGCAGCGCCTTTTCGCTGTCCCGCAGGTACCAGTCGGCGCGCGAAACGTCAAACGCTTCGCCGCCCCAGCGGCTGAAGAAACAGATCGCCGTCTGCGCGCTGCGGGCAGCCTCCCGCACCTGCGCGTCGGTCGGGATAAACGTCTCGCCTTGCGAGAGCGCGGCGGTATAAAGCGCGCTCATCTCATGATACAGGGAGATCTCGCCGTTCTTTTCGGCCGCCTCCAGCGCATCCAGCGGGTCGATCGGCTTGTCGCCGAAATCGCCTGCCTGCGATTCCGAACCGTATCCGTACGGGATATACCCGCGCTTATTCCAGAATTCCTCATCCTTCGGACCGATCCGCTGCGCCTCTCCGAACAGCGCCACGCTCCCGCCGCGATTGACCGGCAGAGCGTCGTTTTCGTTTTTCAGCAGCACGATCCCCTCGTCGGCGATCACGCGGGCGATCTTTTGCCCTTCGCTGTAATAGACCGCACCCGCTCCGAACGAGAAGCAAAGCAGGCTGCCGGCCAGCAGGGAAAGCGTCAGGATGACGGACAGGATCCTTTTGGGCGTACGCTTACGAGTCATTCTTCTCTTCTCCTTTTAAGCTCCGCGTCGCGGGCGTCATTCCTGCGGCGCCGTAAACCGGCAGCCGATCGGCTCGCCTTCTTTCAGCCAGACGTTCAGCGGCGTCACGGAAACGTCGTATTCCGTTCCGGCCTTCAGTCCGTCGACCGTGACGGAAAGGCGTTCCGGCATCGGCTCAAAGTAGTAGCCGGAATAGATCTCTTTGACGATCTTATCGGAAGAGCGCGCGCCGTTCTTCAGCGTGATCCGGTAGCCGTAGACACACACGTCGTCCTCGGCCTGCGGGAAGGAAAGCGCCACGCTTTCCGCCGTCCGGCTCTCTGCGCTGACACTGTCGCCGTCCTCGAACCACGGCGCACCGTCCGTCTTTTTGCGCGCGGAAGTGTAGGCAAAGGAGCCCGTGTCGCAGACGTCGTTGATCTGCCAGATCAGCTGCTTGTCGCCGTCGGTGGTGGAGGGCGTTTTCATGAAATCGTCCGTAAGGATGTTGAACGGCATGATGCGCACGCGGTTTGCGGCGTCCACTTCCACGATCAGATACTGCGCGGCGTTGCGCGAGCCCTCGGGCACCGTATTGTCCCCGATATCGCGCTCCATCTCAAAATAGTTGAGCGTTCCGGCAGCCACCTGCGTATAGCTGTTCTGCCAGATGTTCAGCGGGTTGTTGACCGGCCCGTGGGAATGGCCGGAGAAGTTGACGACCTGCGGGTAGCGCGCGTAGACCATGTGCAGCGGCAGCGACATCTGTGTATACCAGCTGCGGCTGACGTAGACGGTGTTCCAGATGTGACCGTGCTGCATGGTGAAGATCGGCTTGTCGGGATCGTCCGCGGCAGCCTTGCGCAGCTGTGCGGACATCCAGTTGATCTGCATGGGCGTCTGCCACGTATCGGCGGGATCGGGAGACAGGCCGATGAAATGGAAGCCCTTCACGACGACGTGCGGATTCAGATCCTGCTGCATATAGCGGACGAATCCCTCGTGCGCGGTCTCATGGAACTCATGGTTGCCCATGATCGCGATCATCGTCGTCTCGTCCCGCTTGCTCTCCCGGATCACGCTTGTAAGGATCTCGTATTCCGCGTCCGATCCGGTGTCGCAGTTGTCGCCGGTCAGAACCACCGCGTCAAGCGGCGTATAGGTCGGATGCCCGTCCGCATAGCGGTACGCGGTCTCGAAAAGCCGGCGAAGACGCTGCGCGTTCGTGTTGTCGCGGGCGCTGATGTGGATATCGGTCGCCACGGCAAAGCGCAGCACGGGGACGAACGCCTCGGAAATCGAGGCTTCGACCGCCGCTTCACGCGCTTTCTGCATATTGGTCGTGACCGGTGCGACGCCGGTCAAAAGCATCAGAAGTGCCAGCGGAAGGCACAGGATCGCTTTGATTCTTCTGAGAATAGTCATGTAGATACCTCCGTATGTTGGTTTCGTACGTTATCCGTACTGTTTTTTTATTCCGGTCGCGCAGGATACGTGATCCGCACGCACGGGGAGTCGTCGTCCGGCAGATGCCCGTCCGCGAATACGCGGTAGGTCCCGGGATAAACGCGGCGGGTCCCGTCCTCGCCGAACAGAGAGAAGCTCTCGTCGTTCAAGGCGAAGTGCACCGTCTGTGATTCGCCGGGTGCGAGACGGATGCGCCTAAAGCCCTTGAGCCGCACCTTCGGCTGGTGCGGCAAGCCCGCGGAATCGATATACAGCTGCACGACCTCGTCCGCCTCCATCCCGCCGACGTTCGTCACCGTCACGGCGGCGCCGTCCTGCGTCTGCCGGAGATCGGAATACGCAAAGCGCGTATAGGACAGGCCGAAGCCGAACTCGTACATCGGCTTGATCCTGCGGTACATGTACGTCCTGCCGTGCTCCATTTCGTAATCGTCGAAGGGCGGCAGATCCTCCGTCTTTTCGGGGAAGCCCATCGGCAGTCTCCCGGACGGAGAATGCTTGCCGAACAGCAGATCGGCGATCGCCGTTCCGCCGCGCTCGCCCGGATACCAGACCTCCAGGACGGCGTCTGCGTTTTCGGCGATCCACGGGATCGATACGGCGCTGCCGCTCTCGATCACGACGATCAGCTTTGACGCGGCTGCCCGTACTTTTTTCAGCATGGAGATCTGCTCCCGCGGCAGGGACAGATCGGGCTTGTCGCGACCCTCGCGCTCGTACTGCATGCCAAGTCCGACCACCGCGATCACCGCGTCCGCCTTTGCGGCGGCCTCGACCTCGGCGTCGAACGCGTCGTCCGCCGCTTCGTCGGGCGTGATCTGCCACGTGAGCGTGCAGGCGGGCTTGTCCGTGTTTTTCACGAACCGCAGCACGAACGGGATACGCTGTCCGCGCGCAAGGCGGATCTGCTCCGTGCTCGCGCACGCGCCGCAGTCCAGCACCAGCTCGGGCGGCGTGCACTTGGCGCTGCCGGACGCCTGCACCCGGAACCGGTACGCGCCGGTATACGGCGCTTCGATCTCGCCGCGCCACGTCACGGAAAACGCGTCCGTGGTGATGAGCGTATCCGGCGCCTGCGCGTCCCACGTGAAGTCCAGGACCGGATCGATCCGTTTCTTCGGCAGTCCGGCAAAGGCCTCGTTGTCGTAGTAGCTGCCCTGAACGCCCGGCTCCCCGTCGTGGAACAGGAACGCTTCCGGCACGGCTTTGTACGCCTCGCCGGTTTCGGTATACTGCCACGGCGCGTACAGCACGCGCACGTTTTCATAGGCGCGTATCCCCTGAAGAGGCGTCACGGGAGGATGCACGGGAACGCCGCTGTAATCGCCGAACTGCGCCACGGACGCGTTGTTGCCGCACACCGCCACGGTGATACCGTGCGGCTGCAGCGGCAGCACGCCGTCGTTTTTCAGCAGGACCGCCGACTTGACCGCCGCCTCGTAGGCAAGCTGTCCGTGCGCCTCGCAGCCGATCACGGAAAAGGGCGTGCGGAACCACGGCAGTGACTCCGGCGCGTCGAACTGACCGGCCTTGATGCGCGCGATCAGCACGCGCCGCACCGCTTCGTCGATCCGTTCCTGCGTCACGTCGCCGTTTTCGAGCGCCTGCGCCAGATAATCTTTGAAAAAGCCCTCGCCGCATTCCAGATCGATCCCGGCATTCAGCGCCGCGCCTGCGGCCGACACTTCGTCCGGCTCTTTATGGTGGGAGCTCCACAGATTGCCCACGCCGCCGCAGTCGGACACGACGTAGCCGTCGAAACCCCATTCCTGCCGCAGGATCTCGGTAAGCAGTCTGCGGTTTTCATGGCAGGGCACGCCGTTGACGGCGTTGTAGGCTGCCATGACCGCTTCCGGATGTCCCTCCTGCACGGCCATGCGGAAGGGCTCCAGATGGTATTCCCGGAACGTCTTTTCGCTCATCACCGCGTTGCAGGACATGCGGTTGTGCTCCTCGTTGTTTGCGGTAAAGTGCTTGGGCGTTGCGATCGCCTTCAGGTAATCGGGGTCCTTTCCCTGCAGACCGCGCACGAATGCCGCGCCGTTCTTTCCGGCAAGATACGGATCTTCGCCGTAGGTTTCCGCCGTTCTGCCCCAGCGCGGGTCGCGCGCAAGGTTCAGATCCGGCGACCAGAAGGTCAGAAGGCCGTTATACCGTCCTTCGTACGGCTTGCCGCCGTTTTCTTCGCGCTCGCCGTGGAAATACTTGGCGCGCGCCTGCGTGGAGATGGCGTCTGCGATCTTTTCCAGCAGCGTATCGTCGAACAGTGCGCCGAAAGCGATGGCTTGCGGGAATACGGTGAATCTGCCCGGACGCACCACGCCGTGCAGCGCTTCGTTGCCGTGATAATACTTCGGGATGCCGAGCCGCTCCACCGCTTCGGCGGTTTCCACGATCAGGCTCAGCTTTTCCGAAAGCGTGAGCTGCCGTACCAGCGCCTGCGCGCGCGCGTAAACTTCGGGTTTCGTTTTCATTACGAGCTCCTCTCTGATTGCCGTTTCGGGAACCGCTTTACTTCTTGCGGATCAGCAGTACCATATCCGTGTCGTCGGGACGCGTTCCGGCGAACCACGTGCCGAACAAAGACGCGGTAAACGTGCCGCTCTCGCCGTACGTCCCGGTGATCGGGTCGAACCACTGATAGGTATACGACGCAAACGGCTTGAGGCTGCCGACCGTTCCGGTCAGGACGCCGCCGTACTTTTCCGTATTGATCCGCTCCCCGACCGTCGGATCGGTAAAGGAATAGAAATACACGACCATTTCCGTGTTTTCCCGATTGCCTGCGAAATAGGCGTAAACGTCGGAAGAAGGGACGAAATATGCCCAGTTGTTGAACCGCGGGATCAGATCGTACCACTCGAGCTGTTCCATAAACGAATGCATATAACCCACCTGGTAAGAGGAAGGATACTCCAGCGCATCCTGCCAGGTCGCGGCCTGCTTCTCCTCCGGACGGATGTAGTCTACCCCGTCGTCCGACGTCGTGTCTCTGTCATATCCGTTCTGGTAAGCCCACGTCGGCTGACCGCCCCATGAGCAGCCGTAAAGCCCCGTGAGATAGGACGCCCACGCCTGCGCGCGCGCGCCGAAATTCTTCGTCCACAGATAGCAGTACATGCCCTCGTAATTGACGACCGGCTTGCCCTGTCCGTTGTACCAGAAATCGCGCGCGGACATATAGTCGTCCCGCTTCGTCAGATGCGGATGCCACTGGGCGGCGTACATGGTGTGCGCCGCGACCTTCCGGAAGGCGGAGGGCTGCACGCCGGGATACCAGATCATGCGCACTTCGCCTGTCCCCAGACCGTTGCCGTAGGCTGCGGTGTTGCCGGTACTCTCCTGATGCGCGGTCACGGGATGATCGTAGGGATCGTACTTGTTCAGATACTCTGCGACGTATTTATACGGATTGTTCACCGCGTTCCACTTGGAGTTCTCGTCCTGATAGGGATCGTTGTCGATCTCCTGCCCCAGCGTCCAGATCACCGGGTACGCGCCGAACCGCGCGACCCAATAGCGGCTGAGCTTCTCGAGATAGGCTTTCGCCTCATCGGAAAGGTCGGGCATGGTCACTTTTTTCGTGCCCAGTCTCCCCGGGATCTTCGGCTCCGTCCAGCCGCCGTGGTTTTCGATCAGACGCGTCATACCGCTGAGCGGCCAGAAAAACTGAGAGCTTGCATGCGTCAGACCGCTGTCCGCGATGATGCGGAACGTTTCATCGAAGAAACGCAGGTCGTCCAGACCGTTCTCGCCGAAGCGCTCGGTCACGGCGACGTTGAATCCGCAGTCCATCGGCTGGCTTTCGTATACCGTGAAGCCCTGCTCCACGCGCTTTTGACAGATCGCAGAAACCATCTCGTGGGATTCCTGCGCAAGCTGCCAATGCGTATCGCCGAGATAATAAAACGGCGTGCCGTCCTCATAGGTCAGATATTTTTCCCCGTACCGCGTGGTGACGAAGCCGTGCTTGTAAACGTCCAGCTCTCCGCTGTAGGCGGCACACTCCACCTGCGCCGTTCTGCCGTGCAGAGCGTCGTTCGCCTCGTCGGAGCAGACGGTTTTGCACTGCCACGTGCCCGCCGCGGGGCAGACGAAACGCACGCGCCACGTATTGCCGCCGTCCCAGAAGCCGGGGATCGTGTACTGTCTGCCGTTGCCGTACAGCAGCAGATCCAGCGTCACGTCCCCGAACGGATCGCTGTACGCCTTTTCGCTCTCGAAGGACAGTTCAACCGCCCGCCACGTCTCGGCGCGAAGCGTCTGTTCCGCCGCGCCGGAAAACAGCGCGGAATCGCTCTTTTGTCCGGCAGCATCGCGGGACGCGGCTTTTTGGATACGGGATTCGTCGGTAAAGGTGACAAGCTTCAGTATCCGTCCCAGCAGGCTGCCGAGCGCGCCGCCGATCTGTTCCAGCCGCAGCACCGAAGCGGGCGGGTCGCCGGAAGGAGCTGCATCGGCGGCAAATGCCAGCGGCGCGGCTATGCCGGAGATCAGCGTCACAGAAATGAGCAGCGAGAGCATACGTTTCATCATTCAGATCCTCCTCTGTTGCGTGAGATACCGGATAACGGTCGTGTTTTTTTCAATACAACGGCACAGCAGAAACCATTGTAACTTTTTTCTATATTATACTTTTTTGCGCCGAATTGCAATAGAAGATATACAAAATAAATAAACGGCATCGCCTTTGTCCGACGGGCAGCGCCCTGCCTTGTCTTTCTTCAGTGCAAAAACCCGTGAAGAATCCGGACAAAAAGAGCCGATTTGTCCATACAACAACAAATTGACGCAAACCGTTTGTTGACTTTCCAACAGAGTGTCTGTATAATAACCATATAGAATCATGTCTACTCCTGCACGTCACGAGGGAAAGCGAGGGAGCTTCCGAATTGAAAAAAACAGCCGATTTCATCATAAAATTCAGATATATCATTCTCGCGGTCGTGGTTCTGCTTGCCGTCGTTTGCGGCTGTCTGATCCCGAAGGTCAACATCAACAAGGATATGACCGCGTACCTTGCCGATTCGTCCGAGATGAAGCAGGGCATCGACATCATGGCGGAGGAATTCTCGGACCTGTCGCAGCCGACCACGCTGTATCTCATGGTCGACGACCTGACGGGCGACGAAACGACCCGGCTGAAAGCCGATCTCGAAACGCTCGACGACGTTTCGACCGTGACCTACAAGCCGGGCGACAGTGATTTCAACAAGGACAACCACACGCTTTTTGTGCTGACGACGCCGCTCGAAGTCGGCACGAAGGAAGAAGCCGCTCTGGAGGAGAATATCCGGCAGGCGGTGGGCGAAAGCGATTTCCTGCTCGAGGAGGATGACGCCGCCGTCGGTCTGACGCTGCGTCTGGCGCTGATCGCCGTTTCGCTGCTTCTGGTCATCCTGTTCGCGATGTCCGGATCGTGGTTCGAGCCGATCCTCTACCTCGTGACGATCGGGCTTGCGATCGTCCTGAACATGGGCACGAACGTGTTCAAGCCCTCGGTTTCCGAGACGACCTTTTCCATCGCCGCGATCCTGCAGCTCGTGCTGTCCATGGACTATTCCATCATCCTGACGAGCCGCTACAAGCAGGAGCTTCTGCACACCGACGACCGGTGCGAAGCCATGCGCAACGCGTGCGTCAACGCGTTTTCTTCCATCTCGGGCAGCGCAATGACGACGTTTATCGGCCTTCTGATGCTGCTGTTTATGAGCTTCAAAATCGTTCCGGATCTCGGGATCGTTCTCGCCAAGGGCGTGCTGTGCAGCCTGTTCTGCGTGATGACCGTGCTGCCGGCGCTCGTGATCGCCTTCACCGGCGTCATTCAAAAGACCGAGAAGCGCATGCCGAAGCTGCCGACAAAGGCGCTGGCCAAATACAGCATGAAGCTGCGCATCCCGCTCACGATCCTTTTCGTCGTCCTGTTCGCCGGCTCCTGCTTCCTCCAGTCGAAAACGGACATCTCCTTTTCCATCAGTACCAAGGACGGGATCAAGGACGTTTTTCCCGCCGATAATACGGTGATCGTTTTGTTTGACAATGCCGACTCTGCGCAGATCCAGCCCGTCGTCGATGCGGTGACGGCGGACGAAAAGGTGCGCGCCGCCGTCAGCTACCCGACGCTGATCGGCAAGCAGTCCACCGCCGAAGAGATGACGAACGAGCTGTCCGCACTGACCGACGAATTCCCGATGGAGCCGTGGATGCTGCGGCTGCTCTACTACAAATACCACACGGGCGACGATCTGCCGTCCGTCCGGGTAGGCGCGCTGCTGGGCTTCATCGCCGACGAAGTGATTCCAAACGACTTTTTCGCTCCGTATCTGGATGACGACATGAGATCCTCTGCGGGAGAGCTTCGGAAGTTCTCGCACAAAGAAACACTGACTAAACCGATGACCGTGCAGGAGCTTGCGGACTTCTTCGGAATGGACGCGGATATGCTCCGGCAGTCGCTGGTCCTGTATTACGCCGGTGTTGACGACGCTCCGACGCCAACGCTCACGATCCCCGCGTTCGTCGGTTTCCTGCAAAAGGACGTGCTCTCCGATCCGGCCTGCGCCGCCATGATGGACGCCGATACGCCCGCGCAGCTGGAGAGACTCAGCGCGTTCATCGACAAGCAGGCCGTCACGACGCCGATGACGGCTGCCGAGATGGCCGCGTTCCTGGACACGCCGGAATCGTCGATCCGCGCGGCATACGTGCTGTACAACGGTCTGTTCCGCGCGGGCGAAAAGATCACCGCAGCGGACTTCATCCGCTTCATGACGACCAACGAAACTGCGTCCGCGCAGATGGATGAAGCCGCGAAAGCGCAGATGCGCACACTCTCGCAGATCATGGAAAAGGTCGTCTCCGACGAAGCGTGCGGCGCAGAGCAGCTCTCCGAAATCTTCGGGATGGAGCCGTCCCAGGCGAAGCAGCTTCTGCTTCTGTACGCCAGCCGCCGCGGCGATACGTCCGGCTGGGGTTTGTCGCCGCAGGCCTTCGTCCGCTTCGCGTCCCGGGATCTGCTCGCAAATCCCGACTACGCCGGCATGATCGAAGAAAAAGACCGCAGCCGTCTTGCCGCCGCCGAGACGCTGATCGACGCGGTCGTTTCGGAAAAGGCATACACGCCAAAGCAGCTCTCTGCCCTGCTTTCCGGATTCAGCGAGCAGATGAACGACACGACGATGCAGCTTCTGCTGACCTACTACGGCAGCCTTTACGATTACGACGAAAGCAGCACGATGTCCGTCGAAGAGCTTTTCTCCTTCCTGACCGACGACGTCGTGCCCGATCCGGCGTTTGCGGATATTCTCGACGCATCCACCCGCGCGCAGCTTGCTGATATGGGCACCGTGATGTCGGACGCCGTGCATTCTCTGAAAAGAGAGAAGCATTCTCTTTTGCAGATCACGTCCAAGTATCCGGATGAGTCAGACGAAACGATGCAGTTCATCGCGCGCCTGCATGCGCTCTGTGACGAAAATCTGTCGCACGACTACCACGTGATCGGTGCGTCGCAGATGTACTACGAGATGTCACAGAGCTTCCACAAAGAGATGATCATGATGACGGCGCTGACGGCGATCTCCATTTTCCTGGTGGTGCTGCTGTCCTTCCGCAACGCGCTGATCCCGCTGATCCTCGTGCTGATCGTGCAGTGCGGCGTCTATATCTCGGCGGCTGTCTGCCTGCTGCGCGGCTACGCGATGAATTACCTGGCATATCTGATCGTGCAGTGTCTGCTGATGGGCGCCGCGATCGACTACGGGATCCTGTTCACCAACTACTACAGAGAACACCGCAAAACGGCGGACCGCCCCGAAGCGATCGCAAGCGCGTATCAGAATTCCATCCACACGATCCTGACGTCCGGTCTGATCATGATCGGCGTCACCGGTGCGATCGGCGCGCTCACGCCCGATCCGACCATCGGACCGATCCTGCAAACGCTGGCCGTCGGCAGTCTTGCCGCCGTGCTGCTGATCCTGTTCGTGCTGCCGGGCATCCTCGCCGCGTGCGACAGACAGGTCGTCAAGCGGGAAAAGAAAAAGCGAAGCAAGCAATAAGAGAAAGGACGGAAAAGCATGGCAGAAAATGAAAACCGCCGCTCCAAAATGACGCGCAGACTGTTTCGGGACAGTTTAAAGGAACTGCTCGTGGAAAAGGAATTCGGGCGCATTTCCGTCAACGAGATCTGCAAGCGCGCCGATATGAACCGCTCCACCTTCTATGCGCACTACGCGGATCAGTATGCGCTGATGCGCGAGGTGGAGGACGAGTTTTTGGAGTGTCTGAAGGAGATCATCCGGCAAACGGGTCAGGAAAGCTTTTATACGCAGTACGTGGAGTTTCTGCGCTTCGTCCATGAAAACGGAAGGCTGTTTCTGCTCATGACGAACCGAAACGGATTGTTCCGGGACCGGATCGGCGAAACCGTCTGCGACCTTTTGCAATCCATGGGGATCGTGCCGAAAGACGATCCGTTTTTTGTGTACAAAGTCAGATATGCCGCAGCCGGAAGCCTCTGGCTCGTGGAAAAATGGGTCGACGGCTCCGATGACGCCACGGCAGAAGAGATGGCAGATCTGCTGATCCGGCTGTTCGGCGAGATCGGAAACGACACGAACTAAGGTTTAACGGATCTCCGGACTGCATGCGATCCCGTGCAGTCCGGAGATCATTGTTTCGTCGAGGTCTCCTTTTCCACGTTCAGAAGCCGCCCGACGGCGTTTTTCATACGAATTAGACAAATACAAAAAATTTGTCTATTCCTGCTCTTGCCAAGCCGGCTTCCGTGTGCTATAATGAAGCTGACCAATCTGAATCAGAAATGGGGTATCCTCTATGCTGACGCCGGAAGAACGCATCCTGATTTTAAAAAACAACAGCGAGATCCTGCATAATAAAACTGTTATGTGCACCAAGAACGCGCTTCTTTCCCTGATGAAGGAGAAAGCGTACGCGGACATCAACATGACCGAGATCATCCAACGATCCGGCGTGTCGAGAGGCGGCGTCTACAACACGTATAAAAGCAAGGACGAGATCTTGCTGGACATCGTCCAGGAGCCGATCGACGAAACGCTGGACAGTCTCACCGATTCCATTTTCGACAACATGGAGATCACGTTCCGCATCGGCAAAAAATATGAATCCTCCGTCAAGACCGTTATCGCCGCCGGGCTGGAGCACGAGTTCCTTAACCGGATGAACAAGCGGTTCGAGGGTGCATCGACGTCCTTTTATATCCCCCTGTGGAACGGGATGATCTACAACGCCTTTATCGAATGGGCGCGAGCCGGGATGCCCGGCGCCGTGGAGGACGCCATCGAAAACGTGAAATCGGGATTGAAAATAGTGGCCGCAGACATCGAAACCGGACTGCGGAACGGCCCCGCCTC
>CADAGA010000029.1 GCA_902787275.1 Oscillospiraceae bacterium
ATCGCGGTCTCAACGAGAATGACGGAGTTCTCCAACAGCGCAAAACCCAGACCGGTCATGAATGCGATCGTCAGCAGCGTCTGCCGCTCCGACGAGATAAACACGGCAAACAGCAGCACCGGCAGCGCCTTGATGATCTCCTCGGTCATCGGCGTGATGTTGGTCGTCATGTAGTACAGATCCTGACCGATCGCGATGCTCAGCAGACCGTTGAACTCGGAAATGAACAGACAGCAGCACATGCCGATAAACGTGAACAGCAGAACGAGCCGCGTCTGCTTGCGGACGATCGGGATGCCGAGCATGAACGGGAGCGCAAAACAGATGAATACGATATAGGCTATGCTCTCCATTTTCTGATCCCCCTTTCCAGTACGGGCGCGATTGCCGGCATGGTAAAGAACAGCAGCGTGTAGGGAACCGCCCAGACAGCTTCGACCGTGATCTGATAACACCAGATGACGTTTTCCGTCGTGAGTCCGACTGCCAGGAGAAGACACAGCGCGTGGAACGGTTTCAGGCTGGACAGGAAGTCCATATGTTTTTTGGGAATGAGCAGATGCTTGAGGCTGTAATACGCGGACGCGCCGGTGAACAATTCCTCGATCGCGCAGGTGATCGTGCGGCCGGGACCCGAGGGCGAAAGCAGGAGCACGATGCCGATACCGACTGCGACGGCAGGCGCGGCCAAGGCGGCGTATCTGTACTTTTTAAGCGCGGCCGAACGGTCGTCGATCAGGGAATCGATCGCGCCGTAGTTTGCCGAGAACAGGAACATATAGCAGCCGATATTGCCGAAGGTGCCGATCTGGAAAAGGTGCGGCACGTCGCCGGCGACGAGGATCTGCACGATCCCGTACAATCGCTCGATAAACAGACAACCGATCGCGCAGGTGACCATTTTTTTGTAAAGTGCCTGTCGGGGACGAAAGAACCGGATCATCCCATATACGAACCCGAGCAAAGCGGCGAAGCAGAGCAAGCTGCTGCTGATGAGATCGAACGTATGATTCATTATGTTTTCCCTTCTGTAAACATCTTTCTTTTTCCGGACGACCGTGAAAGTCCCGCACGGAAGCCGGAGCAGGCAGAGTATGCACGATCATAAAAATACACCAATTAACATTATACTGATCAACATGCTCCCTTTGCAATAGAGGGTAACAGAACGTTACCTTAAATTTTTTTCGCTTTTCAAATCAATCCTCTTGTATTTTTTGCCGCAAACCGTTATGCTATAGTCAGAGCAAAAATAATCACAGGAGGCCCTGGCTATGATCAATGCGGAGGATTTTGGACGCAATCTGCGCGCGCTGCGAATCGAGAGCGGCCTTTCGCAGGAAAAACTCGCGGATTTGATGTTTGTCACGCGCAACGCGGTCAGCAACTGGGAGAGCGGAACACGATTCCCGGACATCACGATGCTTTCCCGTCTCGCGTCCGTTCTGCACGTTCCGCTCGACGCGCTCATCGGCACCGGGGAAGGCGGCGAGACACAGCCGTGCATAATCGTCGTGGAGGACGAAGCCGTTATTCTCAAGGGCTTTATCCGCATCATCAGCGAAACCCTGCCGGACGCCAATGCCGTCGGGTTCCAGACCGGCGCGGAGGCGGTACTCTATGCCGAAAGCAACCGCGTGGATATCGCGTTCGTGGATATCGAGCTGTTCAATGAAAGCGGATTGGTTCTGGCGGAGCAGCTCAGCGCCGTCAATCCCCGCATGAACATTATCTACCTCACGGGTCACACGGAATACACCAGCGACGCGCTGCGGCAGCACTGCAGCGGATATCTGCTCAAGCCGCTCACGCCGGAAAAAATAAAGGCTGAGATTGCGCATTTGCGCTATCCGCTCAAAAGGATCTGACGTATGAAAGCACTTCGTTTTTTAAAGAACCATCTGGCGGTCGTGCTGCTGGTATGCTTTACGCTGTCCTGCGTTCTGCTGGTCGGAATGATCCACGCGTCGCCCGGCACGCAAAGGCACGCTTACGCGCCCCGTGATTCCTTTACGCTCCGACCCGACAGCGTGGAGGAGCAAACGATCCGGGATTATGCCGGCGTGCGCCGCAGCTACGTTTTTACGATCCCGGAAAGCGGCGTTGCCGCGACGGGTGCGCGGGTGATGGCCTATCTGCGCCACTCCGCTGTCCGCGTCTGGATCGACGACGGCGAGCTTCTCTATGATTCCGGCGAGCTCGACACACCGCACATCGGAAAAACGCCGGGCAATTACTGGGTCAACGTCCCGGTACGCCCTGCGTACGCCGGAAAGACTCTGCACGTCGAGTTGACGCCGGTATTCGAGAGCGTACGCGGCGACGAACCGGTGTTTTATCTGATCGGGCACGAGGATCTTTTGAATCTGATCATCCGTCCGCAGGAGATGCTGATGCGCGCGCTCGCCATGGCCGCGCTGATGATCGGCTTGTTTATGATGCTGTTCGTCCTGTTTCTGCCCCTGCAGAGCTCGGAGAAACGGCGTGTCTTTCTGCTCGGCGCGACGGTGGTCTGCGCCGGGATCTGGAAGCTGACGGGTCTGGCGTCGGTCGCTTTGCGGCTTGACTACCTGAGCTGGCACAAGGAGATGTGGTATCTCGGCGCGACGGCGTACATGCTGATGCTTCTGTTGTCGCTGCGCTTCCTGCTCGGGTTCCGCAAGCCGCAGGAGCATCGTGTCGGCAGACTCTGCTTCGGCATTGCGCTGGTGGCGGCGGCCGTTCTGCTCGTTCTGCAATTTCTGAACGTGCTGGAGCTGCACGACGCGCTTGCGCTTTACGGATTCGGCGTCGCACTGCTGCACCTGATCGCGATTTTTGAAAAAAAGCCGAATCTGCCGGAGCTGCTGTGGGGGTTGCTGACGCTCGTCACGCTCGGTCTGGATCTGCTGATCCTCGTCGTGAGAGGCTCCATGCACAACTCGCCGTTCTTCCTGGTGTGGAGCATCGGATATCTGCTGGCGCTGGGCTTCGGCTTCGTCCGCAAAGCGATCCTGCGCGAGCGGCAGCTGCGCGAACAGGAGGAGGAGCTTCGCAACGCCAAGGTTGCCTCCCTGATGCAGCAGATCCGTCCGCATTTCATCTACAACACACTGACCTCGATCTACGTGCTTTGCGACGATGATCCCGCCCTCGCCAAGCAGGTGATTCAGGATTTCACTGCGTATCTTCAGGCCAATTTCACCGCCATTTCCGCCACCGAGCCCATCGCGTTCAGCGAGGAGCTGCAGCATACAAAGGCGTACGTCGCTGTGGAGTCCATGCGCTACGGAGAAAAACTGACGGTGGAATATGACGTGCAGCATACGAGCTTCCGCTGCCCGCCGCTGACGCTGCAGCCGCTGGTGGAGAACGCCATCAAGCACGGCGTCGGAAGCGGCGTCGGACCGGAGCATATCTGCGTCCGCGTCGTTGCGGACGGCGCAGACGCGCTGATCACCGTGGAGGACGACGGTCCGGGCATCGGTGCGACGGAGTCGTCGAACGACGCGCATATCGGTCTGCAAAACGTCACGGACCGCCTTTCTCTGATGTGCGGCGGCACGCTGGGTATCCGGAACGCATTCCCGCGCGGCACCATCGTCACCGTGCGGATCCCGCGCATCAAGTAATCGGTTCGGTCACATCGTCTGTGAAACAAAGGAGCAGCTCCGATATGAAAAAAACGCGAAAGATCATGGTTGGCATTCTGGCGGTTATCCTCGTGCTCATCCTGGCCTTTCTGACCGTCTTTTTCCTTGCCAAGAAAAAGATCATCTTCATCAACAATTGGTTCGTGCAGGAGGAAAGCAGCACGATCGGCGTCGACATCTCTTCCTATCAGGCAGACGTCGATTTGGCCAGACTCAAAGAGCAGCAGATCGGGTTCGTTTATATCAAGGCAACGGAAGGCAGCTCCCATCAGGACGATTTGTTCGCCGTCAACTGGAAGAACGCGCAGGAAGCAGGTCTGCCGGT
Source organism: Oscillospiraceae bacterium (assembly GCA_902787275.1). GTDB lineage: Bacteria > Bacillota > Clostridia > Oscillospirales > Acutalibacteraceae > UBA1425. The sequence continues at coordinate 3,958 of CADAGA010000029.1, forward strand.
CGGCGCATATCATTTCTTCTCCTATGACAGTCCCGGAAAAACACAGGCCGAGAATTTCATCAGCGTGGTCGGAGACGATCTCGCCGGGAGACTCCTGCCGGTCGTCGACGTGGAATACTACGGCGACAAGGAAGCGAACCCGCCCGAAAAAGAAGACGTCGTTCGCGAATTGACCGTTTTCCTGGACGCCGTTGAAGCGCAGTACGGCGTCAAACCCATGATCTATACGCGGTCGGATCTTTACGAAACGTATCTTGAAGAATCGTTCACAGGGTATAAGATGTGGATTTCCAGCCTGTATACGCCGCTGAAATGGAACTATAAGGGAGATTGGTATCTCTGGCAGTATCTCAACAGAGGGGTCCTGGAAGGGTATTCCGGCGGCGAAAAATACATTGACCTGAACGTCCTGAACAAAGAAAAAAGTCTGGACGATCTGATCGTCCGGCCGTAACGGGTGAAAACGCAAAACGAAACAAGCGATCCGCTTCCCCCCCGGATCTGAAGACCAAAAAGGAGTTGACTTTTCTCATGCCCCAAAAAAGCGTTCGTGAAATGAATCGGCTGGAGCGCCGGCATTATTCACTTGTGTCACGGTCGTTCCGAGCGACGATTATGGGCGCGATCATTCTCGGTATCGTCGCACTTGCGATCGGGCTGGGACTGTATGCAGTTGCGCTCGGCGGACAGTACATCGGGGAGGCGTTCAATCTTTCCCGCAATGCGCAGGCGATCATCTGCAAGGTCGTGGACGTCGAGCCGCTTGTCGACGAGGTGATGGAGCGCTATTACGCCCTGTCTCCGGCGCAGAGGGAAAACACGCAGAGCGATGCGTACAGGGCGGCGTTCGCCGACGTCACCGAACGGGAGGATTATACCACCGTGCGCAGCATGCTGGCGGATTTCCTGGCGTCGAGCGACGTGTTCGACGTCTATATTGCCGCGTATGACACGCAGACCGCGTCGGTCGTCTACATTGCCGATCCGGAGGAGGACGAGGCGTATAAATGCCTGCCCGGAGATTGGGAAAGCGACACCTTCGAGGGCATGAACAAGTTCCTGGAATGGGACGGCAAGGGTCGTCTGTACAGCATCGACAAAACCGACAAATACGGCTGGCTTGCCACGAGCGGCATGCCGATCCGGAACGCGGACGGCGGGATCGTCGCGTTCGTTATGGCGGATATTTCTCTTGCGGAAATGAGCACGGGAATGAAGTCGTTCGTCTGGCAGTACAGCATCACGATGCTCATTCTGGTCAATCTGGTCGGCGTTCTGATGGCGCGGCGCATGAAAAAGATGCTCGTCAATCCGATCAACCGGATCGCCTCTGCCGCCGAAGGGTATGTGCAGGACAAGCGCGAGGGCACGGGCGCGACAGGACACTTTACGAATCTCAAAATCTCGACGGGCGACGAACTGGAAAACCTCGCGCTGATCATGGCGGATATGGAGAACGACCTTTCCGTATATGAAGAAAACCTTACGCGTGCCATTGCCGAAAAAGAGCGCGTAGGGACCGAGCTCGCCCTTGCGACACGCATACAGGCTGGCATGCTTCCCAGCATTTATCCCGCGTTTCCGGAGCGTCCGGAGTTTGATATCTACGCGTCGATGACACCTGCCAAGGAAGTCGGAGGCGATTTCTACGATTTCTTCCTCGTGGACGACGATCACCTGTGTCTGGTCATGGCAGACGTATCCGGAAAGGGCATTCCCGCGGCGCTGTTTATGATGGCGTCCAAGATCATCCTTGCGAGCAACGCCAAGCTCGGCAAATCTCCGGCGCAGATCCTTGCCGACACCAACGCGGCGATCTGCTCCAACAACCACGAGGAAATGTTCGTTACGGTCTGGCTGGGGATCCTCGAGCTGTCCACCGGAAAACTCACAGCCGCCAACGCGGGACATGAATACCCCGTGTTCAAGAATGCAAGCGGACAATTTGAACTGGTGAAGGATAAACACGGCTTCGTGATCGGCGGGATCGACGGCGCCCGATATAAAGAATATGAACTGCAGATGGAACCGGGCTCCAAGCTGTTTCTGTATACCGACGGCGTGCCGGAGGCAACCGACGCAGAGCAGACGCTTTTCGGCACGGAGCGCATGCTCGCGGCGCTGAATAAGAAAGCCGACGCGAAGCCGGAGGATATTCTGGAGCAAGTACACAGCGACGTAAACAGCTTCGTCAAGGACGCCGAGCAGTTTGATGATCTGACGATGCTGTGCGTACACTATATCGGCAAGGATACGCGGGATCAATGACGATGCCGGAAAAACGATAACCGTCCCGCATGAGAAATAACGGCGTGCACGCATTTCGGCATTAAAACAAAACGGCCTGCTGCGATCTGACTGTATCAGAGGGAAGCAGCAGGCCGTTTTTTCAAAGCTGGAATGTATCGCCCATGGCCGTCACAAAAAAGACGCTTGTTTTCTGCCCGTTTCAGCCGCGTTCCCTTTGCACGGAATCTGTGGGGAAAACTTGATATTCTCCCCCCCCCTTGCTTTTTGCATTTTTGGACTATAATAACCGGAAGCGATGAGCCGCAGCACGTAATAAAAAGCCAGTCGGGGTGTGAGCGTCCCGGCAGGCGAGAGAATGAAAGGATCCGGTTCGGATATTTGTGCGGAGCTTCACGAACAAGCCCGGCCTTGTATTCGGATCACCGGGCCTTTCCAAGCAGATGACCCATCCGGAAGGATGGGTCATCTGCTTATTGTATCAAGGGAACGTGTCTGTGACGCCATGCTGCGAATGGGAATAACACTCTGTTGCGGCACGGCGTCTGTGTCGAACGGCTTCCATTCTTCTTCCGGATAGTCATACGCACCGAAAAGAAAAACGTCGTCCGTTACGTCCGAAACCGGTCAGGGGCAGGAAAGTCATGATGAGGACAACAGCAGGATAAAACCGGTGCAACTTGTTCATGGCACCCTCCGTGTCGATCCCATTTGTCTGGCGAAACCATGCCGCGTTTCCGGCAGTTTTACAACCGGATGCAGCAAGTTTTTTTATTCCGGTTAGTTGTAGTTGAAAAAGATTTGCGACATGACGGCCGGCATGGATGCAAACATCATGCGCACGACCGTTTCCGCCGAGGTGATGTTGTCGTGCAGCACCCACTCCTGCGTCATGCCGACGGCGCCCATGCAGTAAAAACGGATGCTGTACGCAAGCTGCGGATCGAGAATGTCGGTTCCCAGTTTTTCTTTTGCAAGCTCCGTATAACGCGCGGTGAAATACTCCAGCATATACCGCCACAGCGCGTTCTGCGAAGCGTCCTCGTACGCGCGTTTGTAAAACAGGATCTCCTGCTTCATTTTGTTCATGCCTGCGGCAGCGGATTCGACCGACACGACGTCCGTGCCGTAGGCGTCGCTGTAGAACATCCACGCGACGAGGTCGTATTTGTCCTTGAAGTGATAATAAAAGGTCGGACGTTCGATTTCCGCCGCTTTGCAGATCTCCGTGACCCGGATCTTGTCGATCGGCTTTCGCAGCATCAGCTCCCGCATCTTGCCCGCGATCCACAGCTTTGTGATCTCCGCCATAGCACAACTCCTTACAAAATCTTATTTATGTAAGAAATACTGTCATAATTATAGTTCTGTAAGTTGCTTTTGTCAAGAAATGCGGATACAATACGTGTGAAAATAAAACCGAAAGGGAGTTTGAACCATGAACCGTGTCTGTGAAATTCTGCATATCCGCTATCCCGTGATCCAGGGACCGATGGCGTGGATCACCTCGTCCGTACTGGTCGCCGCCGTCTCAAACGCCGGAGGACTGGGCGTGCTCGGCACAAGCGCCGACTCGACGGAGATCGTGCGCGGCATCCCGGAGTCCGTGGAAGAGATGCGCAAGGCGATCCGCAACACAAAGAAGCTGACCGACAAGCCGTTCGGGATCAACGTATTTCCGGAGGCCGGCGATCCTTACGGCTTCAGCAAAGCGATGGTCGCGCTGGCGAAGGAAGAGGGCGTCAACGTTCTGGTGGTCGCCGGCAACGTGTCCCCGGAGGAGATTCGGCAGTGGAAACGGGACGGCTTCATCGTCATCATGCGCGAAGCGAACCCGACGATCCGCGGCGCACAGCTGGCGGAAGCGGCAGGCGCGGACATCATCGTGGCAACCGGCTGCGACGAGGGCGGCTGCATGCCGTCGCTGTCGACAGGCACGACCGCGATCACGGCGCTGTTGTCCGACGCCGTGCAGATTCCCGTGCTGGCGGCGGGCGGCATCGTCAATGAAAAGCTGGCGAAGGCGGCGCAGATCGTCGGCGCGGAAGGCGTATTCGTCGGCACGCGCTTTATCCTGTCGAAGGAATGCCGTGCGGCGGACGCGACCAAAAAGGATATTATGGATACGCATCCCGACGATTTTCTGGTGTTTACGCAGTCGAACGGCTACGCCAAGTGGAGAACCACGCCGCACAAGTACGGAAAAGAAGGCGTGGCCGCCAACCAAAACGGCGACATGAATCCGCCGTCCGGCAGCTTCTACTACGGGATGCTCAAGGGAGACCCCGACGCGGGCGTGAACACCGTCAGCAATCTGTCGGGTCTTATCAGGAGCATCGACTCCTGCGCGCAGATCGTTGAGGAACTCGGCGCGACGTTTGTGGAATGAGGGCAGATCATGGATTTCTTAGCGCTTGCAAAACAAAGATACTCCGAACGGCGGTTCGATCCGCGCCCCGTCGAGCAGGAGAAGCTGGACAGGATTTTAGAGGCGGGACGCATCGTGCCCACGGCGTGCAATTACCAGCCGCAGCGGTTTTACGTCCTGCGCAGCCGAGACGCGCTGGAGAAGCTGAAAAAGGTCACGCCCTTTCACTACAACGTGCCGCTGATGATCCTCGTCTGTTATGACGCGGATACCGTGTGGCGCAATCCCGGCGACCGACGGTACAGGGATTACAATTCCGGAGAACAGGACGCGAGCATCGCGGCGACGACCATGATGTACGAAGCCGAGGAGCTCGGCGTGCACAGCATCTGGATCCGCGGGTTTGACTCGCAGACTGCAGCCCGGGTGTACGGCCTGCCGCAGAATATCGTACCCGTGATGATGCTGGGACTCGGCTATCCGACCGACCGGTCCAAAGCGCACGCATGGCATTTCATGCGCATGCCGATCGAAGAGATGGCGACGGAACTGTAAAGGAGAACAGATCATGCATTTTACCGGAACCGTTTACCGGAATCCCTACTGGCCGACGTGGCCGCTTCTGGAGATCACGCAGGGCTGCACGCACAACCGCTGCAAATTCTGCACGATGTACAAGGACGTGCCGTTCAGGACGTCTCCGGCGGAATGGATCGAGGACGATCTGCGGGAGCTGGCGCAGTCCGACCCGGATGCGACGACGATACAGCTTCTCTCGGCGAATCCGCTGTGCATGACGTATGACAAGCTCGCGCCGATCCTCGAAAAGATCCGTCAGTATCTGCCGCGGGTGGAGCATATCTACGCGGCGACACGCGTGACCGACCTGCGCAACAAAACCGTCGACGAACTCAAAAGTCTGCGGGAGATGGGGCTGCGCGAGATCTCGCTCGGCGTGGAAAGCGGCGACGATCAAACGCTGGATCTGGTGAACAAGGGCTATCATGCCGAGGACGTGCTCGAACAGTGCGGCAAACTCACAGAGGCGGGCATCGCCTTCTGGATGACCTTCCTGAACGGCGCCGCCGGCAAGGAACACAGCGCGGAGCATGCGCTGCACTCCGCAGAGATCTTCAGCAGGTGCAGGCCGATGACAGTCGGCACAGGCGGTCTGGTGCTGTTTCCCGGTACGCCGCTTCTGGCGGACGTCGCGCGCGGCGCGTTCACGCCGCTTTCCGAAAAGGAAATGCTCATCGAGCTGAAAACCTTCGTGGAAAACCTGACGTGCAACTGCACGTTCATCACGCATCATACCGTGTCCGGCAGGAACCTGACCGGCCCCGGCTTTCTCAAACGGAAGGACAGGATCGTTGCAGCGCTGGAGCATGAGATCCGGCACGGCGATACGGACGCGATGGCGGCGATCCGCCGCAATAAGCAAACGCTGTAAAAAGGAGACCGGAATGAAAAAAGACAGACTTGCCGCCTTTACGGACGCCGTACTTGCGATCATTATGACGATCCTTGTGCTTGAGCTTGAAAAACCGTCTGCGTTCACGCTGCAGGCGTTCTGGGATCTTCGGTACGGCTTCTTTTCCTATGCGCTGTCGTTCTTTTGGCTCGGCTCCATGTGGATCAACATCCATAACGAATGGGACAGGATCGAAAGCATCAACGCAAAGTCGCTGTGGATGACGCTGCTTCTGCTGTTTTTCTGCTCGGTGATCCCTTATGCCACCGATCTGGTCAGCCGCGATTTCGGCAACAAGGTGACGCAGGGCTTCTACGGCATATTTGTCATGCTGGTGACGCTGGCCAATATCGGCCTGAGCCGCGTGCTGGAACACAGCAGCAGCGACAGCAGGCAAGTTGCGCTCGTCATGCGAAAGCGCAGGAACCTGCTGCTGATCGACGTTGCGATAAAGCTCGTCGGAATGGCGGTCGCGATGACGGTGTATCCGCCGGCAATGATGTACAGCGTCATTCTGGCGGCCGCGTTTCTGATGATCAGCATCCGGATCATGCGCCTCGACTGGAGCGACGTGCAGCATCCGGAAGCAAAAGAATAAAAAAACGGGCAGAGGTCTGCTGCCCGTGTACGTACGACCGGAAGCCCTGCGCAAGGAAGCGGGGCTTCTTTGTTTATCCCGGAAAACGGCTCGGCGAAGCCGCGGCTGTTTTACGCCTCGCCGCATTCGTCTTTGCTCAGCTGCCGATACGTTCCCGCCAGGAGAAAAGCGGCGATGCAGAACGTCAGAACGTCGGACAGCGGCATGGAATACAGCACGCCGTCCAGCCCGAACCACACCGGCAGCAGCAGCGCGAACCCGACGCCGAACACGATCTCGCGGATCATGGAAAGCGCGGCGGATGCGATGGGCTTTCCCATTGCCTGCAAGAAGATGAAACACGCTTTGTTGACGCAGGCAAAGAGCATCATGCACAGATAGATGCGGAACGCGTGAACGGAAAAGTCGGTGTAGTAGACGCTCTCGTTTGCCGCGCCGAAAACGTGTATAAGCTGACGGGGAAAGCATTCGACGATCACAAGCGCGGCTGCGCCGACGGCCGCCTCACAGATGAGCAGACGGGTCAGCAGCGACCGGACACGCCGCCGTCTGGCAGCGCCCATATTGAACCCGACCACGGGAATACATCCTGCCGCCATACCTACGACGACAGAGATGACGATCTGGAAAAACTTCATCACGATGCCGACGACCGCCATCGGGATCTGCGCGTACTGCGCCTGCCCGAACACGGCGTCCATCGCACCGTACTTGCGGATCATGTTGTTGATCGCCGCCATCGCCGCGACCAGAGAGATCTGCGACAGAAAGCTTGTGACGCCCAGCGCGAGCGTGCTTCTGCATATGCCTGCATCCGGCAGGAGATCCCGCTTCGACGGCCTGACCTGTTTCATGTGCAGGAAATACCAAGCCGCTGAAAGGGCGGACACGATCTGCCCCAGAACGGTGGCTGCGGCTGCGCCCGTCATGCCCCATTTGAAGAGGAAGATAAACACGGGATCGAGAAGGATATTGCTGACGGCGCCTGCCAGTGTGGACGCCATCGCAAAACGCGGGCTGCCGTCGGCGCGAATGATCGGATTCATCGCCTGTCCAAACATATAGAATGGGATGCCGAGCGAAATGCAAAAGAAGTATTCTTTCGCATACCGGAAGGTTTCCGCGTTGACCGTGCCGCCGAACATCCGGATGATCGGATCGGCAAACGCCAGATAAACAAGACACAGCAGCACGCTGCTGACGATCGTCAATACGACGGAATTGCCGACGCTCTTTTTTGCGGCGTCAGGTCGTCCTTTCCCGAGATGGATGCTGACAAACGCGCAGCAGCCGTCGCCGATCATGACCGCGATCGCGAGCGCGATCACCGTCAGAGGAAAGACGACCGTGTTGGCGGCGTTTCCGTAGGAGCCGAGATAATCGGCGTTTGCAATAAAGATCTGATCGACGACGTTGTACAGCGCGCCGACCAGCAGCGAAATGATGCAGGGGACGGCGTATTTGCACATCAGTCTGCCGACCGGCGCTTCCCCTAAAAACGGCGCTGTCTTTTCTTCCATGAGAATATCACCCTTTCCGAAAAGAAAAACAGGTGCAGCCAACTGCCGGATTTACGCCGATGGCTACACGCTGTTTTTTCTTCGTGTTCGATTGTTCAGTCGAGGTACGAACCGACGGGACTCGTGCCGTATTCCTTGATGATCTTGATGATCACGGAGCCGTCCGGCTGCTTTTCCTCAAGAATGATCTTGTGCCTCGTCCGCGTCACGTCAAGATGCGCTTTATACCTTTTCACTTCCTCCTCAACGGCTCGCACGGCATAACTGTGCGGAACGTCCTCCTTGAGCATAAAATGAAGCGTTTGACAGATACAGGCTTCTTTGACTCGTTTCATGGATGCTAC
>CADAGA010000030.1:0-3272 GCA_902787275.1 Oscillospiraceae bacterium
CTTTGGATTCGTATGCGCATCGTGTTCCTCCGATTACAAAAGACTTGCACTGTCCGGATCGCAATAAAGGACGGCGTGCGGATGCGTGCGCAGTATCGTCGCCGGCACACGTTCGTTTATGGGCTGATGGATCGTATCATAGACTGCCTGCGCTTTTGTTGCAGCCGGCACAGTGCAGAACATATGCGCGGCCCGGCAGAGCGCCGGGATCGTCAGCGTCAGCGCATACTGCGGCACGTCGTCAAGCGAAGCGAAGCAGCCGTCGTGTACCTGCTGTGTGCGGCAGACCGGATCGAGCTGCACTATTTTCATCGGGACAAGATCGTGAAAATCAGCGACAGGCGGGTCGTTGAACGCGATGTGCCCGTTTTCGCCGATCCCCAGGCAAACGACGTCAACCGGGTGTGCACGCAGCAATGCGGAATACCGTTCGATCGTCTGCTCCGGCGTTTCTGTTTCGTCCTGGATCGTGTATACGGCCCGGAAAGGAACTTTGTCAAACAGATGCTCCCGCAAATACCGTCCGAACGACTGCGGCGCGTCCTGCGGCAGGCCGATATATTCGTCCATGTGAAATGCGTTGATCTTGTCCCAGCGGATATCCGGCAGGCTGACCAGTGCGCTCAGCATTTCGTTTTGAGAGGGCGCCGCGGCAAAGATCACGTTGATCTCCTCCTGCGAATCCTGCAGGCTGCGCAGGCAGGACGCGATATCTTCTGCGGCACAAATGCCTGCTTCGGTACGCGACGTCGCTATTTTGACACATAATTGATCGGCGTATAAAATCGTATTCATGCGCAGATGTTCCTTTCATCCCATCAAATGGATGCTTTTCTTCTGCTTCCTCTTCGCAAATCGCACTTTCGGAAGGGAGGCTTGCTTACATGGTGCGTTGGCTGCTGTTTCTGTATAAAAGGTCGTACATTTTATCGGGCACGTTTGTTATGATACAGTCTGCGCCGATATCGCTCAGACGTTTGATTTCTTTCGGATCGTCTATCGTCCAATACTGGACTGCGATGCCGAGATTGTGACAGTATCTTACAAATCTTTCCGTGCCGAGACGGACGATCTTATATTGGTTTGCCGGAAGCTGAACGGCCTTGAACGGCAGCTTGTCTTTATTGAGTTTTAAATTGAACGCGCACGCAAAATAAAACAGTATGCCTTCAAAAACGCCGATCGATCTTTGAGCTTCGGGGTATTCTTTTGTCAGATATCTCGTGATGTCGTTGTTGAACGTGGCGATGATAACCCTGTTGGAGACGCCCTTTTCCCTCGTCAGCTTAACGAGCGCATCGGCGGCTCTCCTGCCCCTTTCGCCGCTGTCCTTGATGTCGATGCTGTAAAGATATTCTCCGTGCGCTTCGATTTTATCGATGATCTCGTCGAGCAGAGGTATCCGAAGCCCCTCGGGGATATCGTCGCCTCTGAGTCCCTTATACGGCGTCTCGCCGCTGTCCGTAACGAAATTCTCGCCGGGATTGAGCGCTTTTAATTCATCATAGGTGAGATCGGACGGAAGGATATTGTTCCTGCCGTATTTTTCACGCGCGTCGGTCGTCCGGTCAAGCGTGGGATCGTGGAGGATGATAAGCTGATCATCCTTTGTCAGATGCAGATCGAATTCAAGCTCCTTCACCTCAAAGCTTTCGGAGTTCAGGCATATGTCGAAAGCGAGCGGCGTGTTTTCGGGGGCTATTCCCGCTCCCGCCCTGTGCGCGCCGATCTGCGCCTTATCGTCGGCAAAAAGCGGTGACGTGTTCTTCGGTACGTTCCTAAGTTTTTTCGGAATGTATGTACCTGCGATCAGCGCATAGATGAACAGCAGCAGTGCGGCACATACGGCGACAGCAACCACGGTCAAAACGATTTTCATGATTGTAAACAGCATGGTATCACCTTTATTCCGACGCCCTTTGTATCGGAGCGTCTGTATTACGTTGTTATTTGTTTCTCCAGTTAATGGAGAGTCGTTCTGCTGCATCCGCCCGGTTGAATGGGTCCGAAAAGGCTTGTGCTTCTTCGTTTGTATGCTTTCCCTGTGGGGGCGGCTGTAAGCGGCTGATCGAAAAAAGGATACGTCATCCGAGAAATGCACCGGCATCGGACAGAACGCTGCGCAGGAGCGGAACGTCCACGTCCCGGACAGTGCAGCCGTCCTCAAGTGCAAGCGCGGCAGCGGTCCCTGCCGCCTGGCCGAGCGTTGTGACGGTCGGCATGATGCGGTAGGACGCCTGTGCCTCGTGGGTCGAGGATATGCAGCGCCCCGCAGTCAGGAGATTGTCCGCTCCTTTGGGGATCAGGCACCGATAGGGGATCGTATAATATTTTCCTTTCGGGAAATAGTGGTGGCTTGTGCCGCTTCCTTCGGGATTGTGGATGTCGATGTCGTAGTTGCAGGCGGCGATCCCATCGGGGAAATGCGTGAACGAGAGCAGATCATCCTGTGTCAGCAGGTATTCGCCGTCGATCATACGGCTCTCCCGTTTTCCGATCTCCATCGCGGTCGAGAGCAGGACGGCACGTTCGCATCCCGGTACGTGCTGCCGCAAAAACAGCAGCATCTCCGCGACCTGTTCGCGCGCCTCGATTTCGGCGGCGGTCACTTCGTCCGCACTGACGGGGTTGTGCTTCACAACGCGTGTTGTGTTAAAATGAAGGATCGACGGAAGCAGTGTGCTGAACAGAAGAACGTTTTCGCGCGGGTTCGTGATTTCTCCTGCGGCACGGAGCGCTTTGTACTTCTCCTGCATCAGCGGAAAGTTTTTCCGGAATGTCTCGCGGTCGACCCCGCCGACGCGGAAGCAGAGCGTCATGGGCTGACAGAGTGCGTCGCCCGGTCTGCCGAGCCGCGTCGGAAAGCCGGATGCGGCAGTCAGCACAGCGTCGCCTGTACAGTCGATATAATATTTTGCGCGCACATCGGTCAGCCCGTCGATATTCGAGAGGGTGACCGACGCAAGCCGGTTTTGTTCCCGCCTGGCCGCAACGACCTGCGTATGAAACAGCAGTCTGACGCCGGCTTCTGACACCATCCGATTCAGCAGGATCTTCAGGTATTCTTCGCTGAATGTTTTGGCCGGGACGCCGATCACCGCGGAGTCCGCGCCGTCAAACGTGCGCGTCAGATCGTTCAATCGGTCGACGATCTCGGCGAAGATGCCGGCGCTGAGAAAAACGATATTGCCCGCATCATCTTCGGTGGTATAGGGCATAAAGGGGTTGACCAGACAGGTGCACGCTGCGCCGCCGAGACAGTTGGACGCCTC